>JAZPZP010000060.1:0-6638 GCA_045544695.1 Eubacteriales bacterium
AAACGTGGTTTATACCACGTGACTTTAAGTTGGTAAGAAAAAGAGATGTGTGGTACGGACTTGCTTCGATAACCGCTTTCGCCATAATATTGTGCTTATCCATCCACATAAGCATATTTACAACCAAGCGAATGAGCCAGGACGGTAAGCTCATAATTAAATTTGCAAGCTTATCGGTAGCATTCTCCTCGGTTTTCTTCGTTGTTTCTTTAATTACCGCTTCGGTAACGATATCGGCAATTTCATCAATGGACTCCGTTCCGTCAAAGCAGAGCTTAATTTCACTTCCTGCATCCTCTGTTCTGAGCGTCTGATGAACGACAAAGCTTATCCAGATTTTAGGACGGGTGTAAATTCTGCTATTCATAACAAAGCGGTTAAGCTGCGGCTTTAGTGCAATGAGTCGCACTGCCGCTGCAATCCAGATTATCATATAATCTATGCGCTTACCTTCCTCTGCACGGCGCGCGATGTACGCATCCATTCCTTCACAGTCGATCGTTTCCTGGAACATATTCATAGCGTCGTTGCGCTCTTTCATAATGTACGGCGTAATCCTCTGCATCGGGTCAATATTCTTGACAAGCCGACCGTCATAACGTCTTCCAAACATAATAAAAATTCCCCTTTTTTATTTGTTCTTTTATTATATACGATTTCGACACTTTTCGCAAGTATTATTTACGCTGCATTTTTAATTTCATCAAACTTTTTACAACAAAACACCCTGAGAGTTAAACTCCCAGGGTGTTTTTTAGGTACTTTTTTCTTCCGTTAGCAATCGTTGCCGCAGAAGCCCCAGATTACGATGATAGCAATCAGGATAACAATCCAGGTGCAGTTGTTTGAACCAAAGATATTATTGTTGTCTTTGCATAACATAGGGTGAAAACCTCCTAAAAAGTAATCTCACTTTATACTATGCAAAGTTGTTTTTTTGGTTACACCTTGTGGTACATCCACTTATCCCCGCGTATTCTGAAATACAACAGTATCATACGCACAATTTGGTCAATATAAATTCCGAGCCACGCGCCGACAAGTCCCAACTGAAGCGGATAACTGAGCACCCAGCTGACTGTCGGTCTGACAAGTGCAATACCGATAATAGATGCGACCGCAACATATTTTGTATCTCCCGCACCGCGGAGCGCTCCGCCGAAAATAACCTGTGGAATCTGGAAGAATACTATCGTTGTAATGAGCGGAAGAATCGTCATACAAGTGGCGATGACAGGTGTTTCTTTTGTAAAGAGCATAAAAATATACCGACCGACAAGTGTAAACACTATGCAGAGCACTATTGCCGCAACAATGCCGATTCGCTGAATAGTTCTCATATAAATACGCGCAAGGTCGCGCCGCTTCATACCCAGACTCTGCCCGGTAAGCGAAACAGAGGCAGCATTAAGTCCGTCGCCAAAGGTAAATGACAAGCTTATTAAATTCATACAAATCTGATGCGCGGCAAAATTTGTTGTGCCAAGATTTGCAACAACGAGCGCGCTCGCCATAAAACCAACGCGCAGAAAAGCCTGCTCAACGAGCGAACTCGAGCCGATATTTAAAATTGTTTTCATCGTGTCGCGCTCAAATTTAAGCTTAAAGCTTCCCGGCATATACAAAAATCCGTCGGGTTTTAAAATTGACGCGATACTCATACAGCATCCGACAAATGTACCAATCATCGTAGCGAGGGCTGCACCTGCAATACCAAGCTTCGGGAAACCGAAATTGCCGCCGATTAACAGATAGTTAAGTACAACATTCACTAAATTTGCCGTGATGTTGGTTGTCATTGTAATCTTCGTATTTCCCGCACCACGCTGCGCTGCATTTATGGTAAGCGTTACATTGCTAAAGATAAATGCAGACATTACCATTCGGAAATATGTTACCGCCTGATTATGTGTATCCGCCTGAGAGCCGGCAAATTTCAAAACGGGATCAGCAAATGCAACCGCAAGTCCCGAAAGTAAAAGTCCAAGCGAAATTGCAAGAGTAAGCGCTTGACTGAGAACTCGGCGCGCTCCGTTTTCATCCTGCTGACCTTTTCTGTGTGCAACGATTGCGCTGACAGCGATATTCATCGCAATAAATACCGCGCGTACAAGCATACTTGGCTGACCGGTAAGACCGATTGCCGCAATTGCGGATGAACCGAGAGAACCAACCATCATTGTATCTATCATACCGATAAGGCACCCGAAAACAGATTCCAGAACAGATGGTCCTGCAATCTTGAATGTCCTTTTTAAAATCGCTTTACCTTCGGGCAGGTCTCCCTGTAACGCAACTCCGTGCGACAAGCTTTTTACGCTGAAGAGTCCCATATTCATCACCCTCTCGCCACGATTGTAACTTATTTACCAAAATATTGCAACAGTATTTTCAACAAAAAAGCAGAAGAGGAAACAAGTTTTCTTGTTTCCTCTCTATAACATATACAGTAGCGAATCCGTTATATTTTTATTTTCTTTTAAAAGACTCACTCATTCCGCGTAATAGCGTGTAAGCACGGTACCTTGCCGCCGCCAAAACAATTAAGCACCTTAAAAGAAAAGAAAAATGATGCGGTATTCTTTACTACAATATATAGTATACCACATCATTTTTATTATGTCGTTAAATTTAAGTTACATAATTGTATCAAATAGTTACAAACGCGGAGACGAGACACTAGATATTGCGCTTTCAGCCGCCGACTTATTTACAGTACCGTCAGAAATCAGCTTGTCAAGCAGTGTCACATCTTGTGCTTTAAGCTTAGAAAACAGAGAATAGTAGGATATATATGCCATATGATCGCGCAAAAATGCTGATTTTTCAATACTTTTTTTCTCACTTGCGGTTATGTTACCGATAGATACTGCAAAGTCGATTGATTTATCCCACTTGAAATCTCCTTTGCCATCATCGTAGCCAAGAGCACGAAGCACAAAGGTCATATAGTGGCTTGCGGTGGTCATATTACCGGAACCAAATTTGGTTTTTGAAATTCCGTTTGTATATCCCTTTGCATATGCATAGGCGACATATTTTTCCGCCCAGGCATCAACATCGGTAAACGGATGTGTACCCGTATGTCTCTCGGCATCGTCTTCCTCGCCGAGGAGACGAAGTAACATAACAAGCGCTTCTGCACGAGTCGCTCCGCGAGAAAGCTCATAACCTATTTTACTTCCGCGGAACAGATTCATCTTCTTGAGTGCATCCGCAACCTCGAAATTCATAGCGCGCGGTCGCAGAGATACAATGCGATAAGCTCCGTCTACAATCACCTTCGCTGTATCGGAGGTAATTCTTAATCCCGCACCATCACTTGTCGGGATAAAATAGCTGTTGTTTTGCTTTGCAGCACTTCCCGCCTTCGCTTCAGTACCGGCAGTTACATTTATAACACTATTGTTGATAACCGAAGCCGCACCGGATTTCAAAATCACCGTAGTACCCGGAAGCCCTGCGATAACATCATCGCGACTTACATCAATAACCTCCGGTGCACTTGTTGAGTAATAATGAAGCCCCTTAAGCTGTAAATTACCGCGTACACGTGCTGCAATGCTCTTAATAACACCTTCGCGTGACATTGCTTCAATAGCACTTTCCGCAACGCTTTCAATATCGCTTGAGAAACTTACGCGACCGTTTACAAGCTCTTGAAGCTCAGGCTTTACCGTCTTATTTAAATATGACAGCGAAATAAGCGTTTCGCTGTTTGCAAATGCAGAGAAGCTTATGCACAAGCAAATCGCGCAGAATATAGCAACAATTCTCTTCATAATATTATTCCGTAATCTGATAGCACAGGGTCATAAGGCTGTCAGAAAAATGAACATCCTCAATTACAACCTCAGGGTGCTTCATTTTTAAGTCAATATTTGTAAAATTCCAAATGCCGCGAACATGCATTTTAGCCAGACGCTCTGCCATTTCAGGCGCCGGTTTTTTTGGCAAGGTCAGAATAGCTACATCTATGCCGCCCTCATCATTGTACTTTTCAAGCTCGTCAATGTGATGCACGGGAACGCCGTCAATTTCCGTTCCGACGATTTTGGCATCAGTATCAAATGCTGCAACGAGAGTGAAGCCGCATTTACCAAAGTTAAAGTTATGGAGTAGTGCACGACCAATATTACCAACACCAATTATAACTGCGCGATGAAGGCGCTCTATACCTATAATAGACGCTATCTCCTTCATAAGTGTTTCAACATTATAACCATAGCCCTGCTGACCAAAGCCTCCAAAGCAGTTGAAATCTTGCCTGATTTGAGACGCAGTAAGGCCCATGCGCGCAGCAAGAGAGCTTGAGGATATTTTAGAAACACCCTCACGCGCAAGATCATTTAAATGGCGATAATATTTAGGCATTCTGCGTATAACCGCATTAGAAATTTTTGCCCTGTCCATATCTTCCCTCTTTCCGGTAAAATCCTACTAGATTTTACTCATTACATAATCAGCGAACTCAGCGCAGGTTGCACCGGTATCGCGGCCGGTAATCTGAACTTTCTTTTCCTCATACATACAAATATCAAGTGCGCGCTCAAGCTTTCCTGCAAGCTCAACCTCACCGATATGCTCAAGTAACATGACAGAAGCTCTGAGCATACTGCACGGGTCAGCATACTTGTCCCTTCCCTCCTGCACCATACGCGGAGCAGAGCCGTGAATAGCCTCAAACATAGCATAACGCTTACCGATATTTGCACTTCCTGCAGTACCAACACCGCCCTGGAACTCAGCAGCCTCATCGGTAAGAATATCACCATAGAGGTTCGGGAGCACCATAACCTGGAAGTCACGACGGCGCTTCTCGTCAACAAGCTTTGCAGTCATAATATCAATGTACCAATCGTCAAATGAAATATGCGGATAACGTTCTGCAATCTTCTTGCATATATTTAAGAACTTACCGTCGGTTGTCTTGATAACATTAGCCTTTGTAACTGCGGTTACACGGCTCTTACCCATACGGTTTGCATAATCAAACGCAAGCTCTGCAATGCGCTCACTACCCTGAGTTGTAGCAATTGTAAAGTCAATAGCTAAATCTTCATTTACATTAACACCGAGACTACCTACTGCATAGCCACCCTCGGTATTCTCGCGGAAGACCATCCAGTCAATACCCTGCGACGGAACCTTAACCGGACGCATATTCGCAAATAAGTCAAGCTCTTTTCTCATAGCAACATTAGCGCTCTCGATATTCGGCCACGGATCTCCTGCACGCGGAGTAGTTGTCGGCCCCTTTAAGAGAACATGACATTCCTTGATTTCAGCTAAAACATCATCCGGAATTGCCTTACCGGCTTTAGCGCGGTTTTCAATAGTAAGACCGTCGATTACTCTGAATTCAACCTTACCTGCCTTAACCTTATCTGCAAGTAATGTTTCAAGAACGCGATGTGACTCCTTTGTAATAGCAGGACCAATACCGTCGCCACCGAGCACACCGATAATAATCTTCGGAAGCTTTGCATAATCAATAAAGTCATTCTGAGACTTCATATTTTCAATTCTCTTAAGCTGCATTTCGATGATTTTTTCAAACGCCTTAATTGTGCTTTCGTTCATTTTTAATCTCCACCGTTTCTATGTATTTTCTTCTGTGTTTGCACACAATCTACCATTATACTTTCACATTATATATTGTAATATTTTTATTTGCATTTGTCAATGTCGATTACAAATTGTATAGGCATTTTTATTTTACAAAATGTTTATACAGTTATTCACATTTGCCATATTTTACCATATCGGAATATTCGTCAAAAACAAAGGGGTTTTCTGCTTATTTTATTCCTTTTCAGCATTTTTTATTCGATGTTTTCAAGCGTATTTTTGTTCACTTTTAATTTACATAATTATTTTTAGCTTTAAGTTAAACAGACAGTTATCCACATTTTGCACAGAGTTTTCAACAAGGTTTAACCCGTTCTTGCACAAGGCTTTTAAGGTTTTTTCACATTTTTTCCCAAACCTTGAAACGCAATTTACACCTGTTTTTCCACTAAGTTATTTGTTTACATAAAACCAAGTTTTTCGACGATTTATATCCGTTGCATAAAACTCTGCATTTATAAACACAATGAAATCAAAAAGCACCGCGAAAGCGGTGCTTTTTTCTATGTATTTCCGAATAATTTATCAATTGGCATTGTTGCATAAGCATTCAAATCAGCCCCCACAGTAACACCCTTCTGATACTCATAATATGCTTGAGCCCCGATCATTGCCGCGTTGTCACCGCAAAGGTACAGTGGTGGTAAATATAGCTCTAAGCTCTTTTCTTCCGAAAGCTTTTCAAGCTCATTTCTAAGGAAACTGTTTGCCGCAACTCCACCTGCAACCGCGAGCTTTTTATGCCCTGTAATTTCAAGCGCCAGACGAGTGCGCGAAATAAGAGTATCTGCAACCGCAGAGCTAAAACTTGCGGCAAGAGATTCCCTATCTACCTCTTCGCCTTTCTGCTCAGCATTATGTACTAAATTTATAACCGCAGTTTTAAGGCCGGAAAATGACATATCAAGCTCATTGCCCGAAACCTTTGCGCGCGGAAGCTTGTATGCATTTATATCGCCACACTTTGCAAGCTTATCGAGTTCAACACCACCCGGATAGGGAAGGCC
>JAZPZP010000061.1:0-8890 GCA_045544695.1 Eubacteriales bacterium
ACAGTCATCTTTGAACTTTAAAAGATAATTGCCGTTTTCAAGAGCGAAAACATCTTTGGTTTTTCCTTTGTAAACAAACTTCATTTCCATATAAAACAACTCCTTTGTAAATTATAAACGCTTTTTAATGGAATAATTATACTCCCATACTTAGAAAATGTCAATGAAACAGCGCATTACAATGCAATAAAATTTCGCTATTCTTTACTCGTTGTTTTGTTATTTATAACAAATATTACTTTCAAAATTAAAAATATAAGAATGATATCAATCGGGAGTTGGATTACTGTTTTAAGTGCGCGCATTGGAATCATTACAAGATATGCCTTGCCGATAAGCGTTGAAAGCCAATATGTATTGAGTGCTAAATTCAAAATAAAAGCGACAACCGAGCGTGAAACGATAACGCGCCAAAGCTTTAAATCGCGTTTGTATAAAAAGAGACCCATAACAAGACCGGTAAGCATCGCGGTAAAGGTAAATCCTAAATGAAGCGGGCCTGTTTTCGGCGCAAGCATATAACCGATTACCTCGCAGATGCCACCACAGAAAAATGCGGTTGTCGGACCTGCGATATACGCGATTGCAGCAAGCGCAAGATAGGAAAAGGTGAACTGCGCGGTTAAAAAGTTAACTGAAAAGGCATCGACAACGACATAAAGCGCAACGAAAATGGCACACAATGTCAGTTTGTGAACATTTTTCATTTCGTAAAGTGAGTCTTTAAAAGTTTTGAACATAAAAATAACCTCCTTGTGCTTTAATCGGGCAAACCACAAAGAGGAAATATCTCTTCCGTGTGGCAGCGGGATGCGATAAACGGTACGGCAGTAAAAATTACTTTCGTCCGCGCGGCAACTCCCCGTCCGCACAGCACTTTACCCACCGTTATCTACTCTGCACAGCAATTTAATTTTTCTTCATTATATACCTAAAAAAATAATTTGTAAATAGTCAATATGTATGTTATACTGAAATTAGCAAAAAATGAAAGTGGTGATTTAAGTGAATATGATTTACATCTGGCTTGCACTCATTATTGTTTTTGCAATTTTTGAGGCGGCGACGGTCGGGCTGACATCAATTTGGTTTGCAGCAGGCGCTCTCGTTGCAATGCTTACGGCGGCGCTCGGGGCTGAGCTTTGGTTGCAGATTGTGGTGTTTATTGTAGTGTCTGCCGCTTTGCTCGTGTTTGTCCGTCAGATATCTCAAAAATTCATTACACCGAAAATTGAGGCGACAAATGCTGATGCCCTCATTGGAAAAATCGGAATCGTAACTGAAAAAGTAGACAATGATGCCGGCATAGGCGAGGTTAAAGTTGAGGGGAAGTCATGGTCAGCACGAAGTGTAGACGGCAGTATAGTTGAAGTTAACACAAAAGTCGAGATTACCAAAATCGAAGGGGTTAAACTTATAATCAAAAATATGGAGGAGTAGTTATGGGTATTGCAGTTATTATTTTAGTCATTTTAGTTCTTATTGTAATTGCCTCAAACATCATTGTTGTTCAGCAGGCGTCTGCGCGTGTACTTGAACGACTTGGTGCATATCAGGCAACTTGGTCTGTCGGAATTCATATTAAAATTCCGTTTATTGACCGTGTTTCTCATCGTATTTCATTAAAAGAACAGGTTGTTGATTTTCCGCCACAGCCGGTAATTACAAAAGATAATGTTACGATGCAGATTGATACGGTTGTGTATTTCCAGATTACAGATCCGAAACTTTATGTTTACGGTGTTGAAAGCCCGATTTCAGCAATCGAAAATTTAACAGCGACAACACTCAGAAACATAATCGGTGACTTGGAGCTTGACCAGACGCTTACATCGCGTGACCACATCAACACAAAGATGCGTTCAATTCTTGATGAAGCAACCGATCCGTGGGGAATTAAAGTAAACCGCGTTGAGCTTAAAAATATTATTCCGCCGCGCGAGATTCAGGACGCGATGGAAAAGCAGATGAAGGCTGAGCGTGAGCGCCGTCAGTCAATTCTTAAGGCAGAAGGCGTTAAGCAGTCACAGATTTTAGAGGCGGAAGGTGAAAAAGAAGCGCTTATTCTCCGCGCAGACGCATCGAAACAGTCGCAGATTTTAGAGGCTGAGGGTGAAGCACAGGCTATACTCAAGGTGCAGGAAGCTCTTGCTGAGTCAATTCGTATGATGAATGAAGCGAGTCCGACCGATAAGGTTATTCAGCTTCGTGCGCTTGAGGCTTTTGCGAAGGCGGCAGACGGTCAGGCGACCAAGATTATCATTCCGTCGGAAATTCAGGGACTTGCAGGTCTTGCAGCATCGCTTAAAGAAATGGTAACAGACGAAAGCAAATAAAAAATGAGGGGAATTGAGAATTCCCCTCATTTTAATATTATAAATGTAGCAATAAAGCATGTTACAATTGCGACGAAATATATGAAAATAAAATATGTACGCTCATTCATTTTCTGTTCCGTGAGTTTTGGAAGCTGCTCGGAAATTGAACAGATTGAAAGGGAAACAATTGCGAGTAAAAAATGCTGAGGTCTTTGTAAAAGCATTGAAAGAATTGCGGGAAATGCAGATATAACCCAAAAGAAAAAGTATTTCATAATATTAACTCCAATAAAAAAACAGACTGTGCATTGCACAGTCTATTTTTATGAAGTGAAGAAGAAAATTAGACCATCGGATGAACGGTTAAATTGCCGTTTTCCACATCGCAGACTATATGCGTGCGAGGGAGTAAATCCTCTCTTAGCATAAGACGCGCGATGAGAGTTTCTACTCGTGACTGAATGAAGCGTCGCAGCGGGCGCGCACCGTATACTGGATCATATCCTGCATCTACAATAAAGTCGCGAGCGGTATTGGTGAGAGAAACAGAGAGTTGCTTTTCAGCGAGTCTGTTATTTAAGGAGACCATCATAAGGTCAATAATTCCTGTAATTTCCGCCTTTGTGAGCGGTTTATAGAAGACGATTTCATCAAGACGGTTTAAAAATTCAGGTCTGAACTGAGTTTTCAAAAGTGCATTTACAGCATCTCTTGCTTCATCTGAAATTGTGCCGTTCTCGATACCATCAAGAATATAATTTGAACCTAAGTTTGAAGTTAAAATTATAATCGTGTTTTTAAAGTCAACGCATCTGCCTTGTGAGTCGGTAATTCTGCCGTCATCCAATACCTGCAAGAGAACATTGAATACATCGGGATGAGCTTTTTCAACTTCGTCAAACAGAATTACCGAATACGGCCTCTTGCGCACCGCTTCGGTAAGCTGACCGCCTTCGTCGTAACCGACATATCCGGGAGGCGCTCCGATAAGACGCGATACGGAGAATTTTTCCATATACTCGGACATATCAATGCGAACCATATTTTTTTCATCGTCAAAAAGTGCCTCGGCAAGAGCCTTCGCAAGCTCGGTTTTACCAACACCGGTAGGACCTAAGAATAAAAATGAGCCAATCGGGCGATTCGGGTCGGCGATTCCCGCACGCGAGCGTAAAATTGCCTCCGAAACCTTCGTTACCGCCTCGTCCTGACCGATGACGCGCTTGTGGAGAATTTCTTCAAGTGCTAAAAGTTTTTGCCTTTCGCCCTCCATGAGCTTGGAAACCGGAATGCCCGTCCAGCGGCAGACGATTTTTGCAATCTCTTCTTCGGTTACTTTATCGCGAAGCAGAGAGGTTTGAGTATCGTTTGCGAGCGCTTCCTGCTCCTCTAATTGTTTTGTTAAAGAGGGAAGAGTTCCGTATTTGAGCTCTGCTGCACGGTTTAAATCATAGCTTAGCTCGGCTTTTTCTATCTCGTGGTTTACGCGCTCAATTTCTTCGCGAAGCTTCTGAACCTTGCTTATAGCACCCTTTTCGTTTTCCCAGCGAGCCTTCATTTCGCTGAACTTTTCGCGAAGCTCGGAGAGCTCTTTCTGGATTTCGGATAAGTGCTCTTTAGATAAGTTGTCGATCTCTTTCTTAAGAGCTGCCTCTTCGATTTCAAACTGCATAATCTTACGCGAAATGTCATCAAGCTCGGTTGGCATAGAGTCAATTTCCGTGCGAATCATAGCGCACGCTTCGTCGACTAAATCTATCGCCTTATCTGGCAGGAATCGGTCGGTGATATAGCGGTTTGAAAGAGTTGCCGCGGCGATAAGCGCTTGGTCCTGAATTTTAACACCGTGGAACACCTCATAGCGTTCCTTTAAGCCACGGAGAATTGAAATAGTGTCCTCAACCGTCGGCTCTTCAACGAGTACCGGCTGAAATCTGCGCTCGAGAGCCGCGTCCTTTTCGATATATTTGCGATATTCATCGAGGGTTGTAGCACCGATACAGTGAAGCTCTCCGCGCGCAAGTAAAGGCTTTAATAAATTGCCGGCATCCATTGCGCCGTCGGTTTTGCCTGCACCAACTATCGTGTGAAGTTCATCAATAAATAAAATTATTTTACCATCACTCTTTTTAATTTCGTTTAAAACCGCTTTTAAACGCTCCTCAAATTCGCCTCTGAATTTAGCACCAGCGATGAGAGAACCCATATCAAGAGAGAAAACAGTTCTGTCTTTTAACGATTCGGGAACATCTCCACGGACAATTCGAAGCGCAAGTCCTTCGGCTATTGCAGTTTTACCAACGCCCGGCTCACCGATGAGAACAGGGTTATTCTTTGTCTTTCGCGAAAGAATGCGAATTACATTTCGAATTTCGCTGTCTCTGCCGATTACCGGATCGAGCTTTTTGGCACGTGCAAGCTCAACTAAATCCGAGCCGTATTTTTTGAGTGCGTCATAAGTTTCCTCAGGATTATCGCTTGTCACTCGCGTGTTTCCGCGAACGGTTGATAAAAGCTTTAAAAATTCATTTTCGCTTAAATTGTACTTTTTAAAAAGCGCTTTAATTGAAGAAGATGCCTTTTCGAAAATTCCAAGCATAATGTGTTCAACTGAAATGTACTCGTCTTTCATCTGTTTTGCGCGCACTTCAGCTGCGTTAAGTGCTGCCTCGGTCTCCTGTGCGAGATAAATCTGACCTCCGGAAACCTTTGGCAAACGGGCGATTTTTTCGCGGAGCTCACTTGATAAATCGTTGACACCAAGACGGGCGAGAAGCTCGGAAATAAGTCCGCCTTCTTGCGAGACAAGTGAGTAGAGGAGATGCTCCTGGACAATTTGCGAATTGCCGTATTCTTGAGCAATGCTCTGAGTACGGTTTATGACATCAATTGATTTTTGAGTGAATTTGGAAGCATTCATATAAGTCCCTCCTTGTGCTTTTCTGTTAAATAATTGCGATACAGCTCTTCTACGCTATATGTTGCGAGCCGGTGATTTGCGCGGTGTTCGAAAAAGAGCTTCAATGCGCGGTCGAATAGCTCAATGTACTCTGCGGTCGCGTCCGCGAGAGCGTCGTGGCTGGCACCGTTTATGACATTTAGCTCTCGTATAAGCTTACCGTCACCAATTTTTATAACTATATTTTCCCCTTTGCGATATGCCTGTTCGAGCTTTGCCCAAAGGATGAAAAACTGCGTTACAGTGTCGAGCAGTGCTGCGTTCTGCGTTCGAAATTGAACTCTAAGCTCTCCGAATGAGTCGCCTGCGTGCGGATATAAAACGACATTGTATTTTACCGTCGGGTTATATTTATATGAAAGAACACTTTTAATCGAAATTGCTCGCTCGGATGGATTTGCAGTGGTTATAAGCCCGCGATATGCCGAAATAAGCTGCTCCATTCGCGCGAAAATGTCCTGGTTTCGATTTTCCGGCGTTGTCATCGACAGGTACTCCGCTAAAATTCGGTTAACCATATTTGAACGACTTGTACCATTTATATATGCGAGCTTGTCGACCTCGCTTATAAGATTGTCCATAAGCACCAAGCTGTATATGCTTTTTGACATATTATCGCCTCCCTGTAAATTCATTATACAACAAACTAATAATTTGTCAAGAAAATTATTAAAATATTTTACGACTTTACAAAGACAGATGAAATATGATAATATATAAAAAGAAAGGAGGCAAGGTATGGGCGAGCTTATGAGAATTGATAAATTCCTCGTATCGACAGGAGAATTTACGAGAACCACTGCAAAGGCTGCGATTCGCGCAGGCAGAATTTCGTATAACGGCGAAATTGTTGCAAAGCCTGAATTCAAGGTTGATACCGACGAGAAAATTATGCTTGACGGCGAGGCGGTAAATTATAAAAAGTACTATTATATAATGTTGAATAAACCTGCGGGCTATTTATCGGCGACCGAGGATAAGAAGGATAAGACCGTGCTATGTCTGCTTCCTGATAAATACAAAAAGATAGGCCTTTTTCCTGCGGGAAGACTTGATAAGGATGCTGAAGGGTTCCTGCTTCTTACAAACGACGGAGCTCTCGCGCACGGACTTATGTCACCACGCAGAGGTGTTGAAAAAATATACGAAGCAGATGTTGATGCGCCACTTTGCGAGAACGATATTGAGGCTTTCAAAGAAGGCGTTATTATAGATGGCGATTATAAATGCTTACCTGCGAGACTTGAGATTCCGGAAGGGCATGATAACCGCCTCGGTGTGGTTGCAGTTATGGAGGGAAGGTTTCATCAGGTTAAAAAAATGTTCTTGAGTCAGGGCAAAAAAGTAACTTATCTCAAAAGAGTGTGTATTGCGGGAGTTAAACTTGATTTTACCTTAGAAACAGGCGAGTTTCGAGAGCTTTTCGAGAGTGAGATTGAAACACTGAAAAAAGCTGCGAATATGTAAAATTGGGCAAAATGCCCTTAAAATTAAAAGTATTTTGTCTTTATCCGTTAATTGTTACAAGACACATTGTACAAAAAAGAATAAAAACATTTGGTTATTCGGAGTATTTACTAAAAGAAGAAAAAGTGATACAATATATTACAATGTGAACTACATCTACAAACTAAAATTTATATATTTTTGGAGGTAAAACAATGTCAAGTGTAAAGTTACATAACGTTTACAAGCGATTTGACGGCGGCGTTACTGCTGTATCAGACTTTAATGTCGATATCGAGGATAAGGAGTTTATCATCCTCGTAGGTCCGTCAGGTTGTGGTAAGTCAACAACTCTTCGTATGATCGCAGGTCTTGAGGAAATTTCCGATGGTGAGCTCTTAATCGACGATGTTGTTATGAACGATGTTCCGCCGAAGGATCGCGATATCGCGATGGTTTTCCAGAACTACGCTCTTTATCCGCATATGACCGTATTTGAGAATATGGCATTCGGCTTAAAGCTTCGCAAGGTTCCGAAGGATGAAATCCGCCGCCGTGTTGGCGAGGCTGCTAAGATCCTTGAGATCGACCACCTTCTCGACAGAAAGCCGAAGGCTCTCTCCGGTGGTCAGCGTCAGCGTGTTGCTCTCGGCCGTGCTATTGTTCGTAGCCCGAAGGTATTCTTACTTGACGAGCCGCTCTCTAACCTTGATGCTAAGCTCCGTGCTTCAATGAGAACTGAGCTTTCTAAGTTACATCAGCGTCTCCAGACTACATTTATTTACGTTACTCATGACCAGGTTGAGGCTATGACAATGGGTACTCGTATCGTAGTTATGAAGGACGGTTTCATTCAGCAGATCGCTGCTCCGACTGTATTATATGATACACCGGCTAACCTCTTCGTTGCTACATTTATCGGTTCTCCGAATATGAATACATTCCGTGCTACAGTTGTTGATGAAAACGGAACAACTTGCTTAGCATTCGGCGATACAAAGATTGCTCTTCCGGAAGCTAAGGGCCGTAAGCCGGAAGTTATGGCTTATGTTGGCAAGGAAGTTATCGTTGGTGTTCGTCCTGAGGCTATTCACGATGAGGAAATCTACCTCAGCCAGTATCCGGATGCTATTGCTGATGCTAAGGTTGAAGTAGTTGAAATGATGGGTCATGAGACTTATCTCTATCTCGTCTGCGAAGGCCAGCAGATGATCGCTCGCGTTTCTCCGCGTGCTCACACAAAGCCGGGTGACGCTATTAAGGTCGCATTCGATGTTAATAAGATTCACCTCTTCGATGCTGAAACAGAGAAGACTATTACAAACTAAGTAATATAGTGAATTAAATTGCTCTCGGAAGGGAATATTTTCCTTCCGAGAGTTTTCATTTTATTAACATATTTATGTTTGCATTTTGTCGAAATGTTTGATATAATAACTATGTATAATGCGTCAGTATGTACAAAAGCAACAATTGACTAAAAGGGTGGTTTAAAAATGTCGGGAAGAATGCTCCAGGGTTTAGTGCTTCAGATGAAGGATGCGACAGATCGCATAATCGGTGTGGTTGACGCATCGGGTGCTGTCGTTGCGTGCAGTGATTTGACTCAGATGGGCGAGAAGCGTGAAAGTGCGGTTTCATATCTTTATGAATCAAATGACGCTATGTGCACATTTGAGGGATATACATATAAGCCTCTTTCAAATATGAGTATGCGTTTTGATTACGCGGTTTTTGTTGAGGGTACAGATGAGCATGCGAGTTCTATTTGTATGCTTGCTTCCGTTGCGCTCAACAATGCAAAGAGCTTTTATGACGAAAAGCACGATAAGGCTACTTTCGTTAAGAATATTCTTGTTGATAACATTCTCCCCGGTGACATTTATGTCCGTTCAAATGAGCTCCATTTCCCGATGGATGTTCCGCATATAGTATTTTTAATCCGCCAGGTAGATAAATGCGATATAGCTGCTGTTGATGTTCTTCAAAGCTTATTCCCGGACAAGCAGCGAGATTTTATTATAAGTATAAGTGAAAACGATCTCGTTCTTGTAAAAGAAGTTCGTATGAATGTCGATACAAAGGAGTTTATTAAGCTTGCAAAAACAATTGAAGAAACTTTAAATGCAGAGCTTCTTATCAAGACCGTTATCGGTATTGGTACAGT
>JAZPZP010000062.1:0-2245 GCA_045544695.1 Eubacteriales bacterium
GACTTATGCTTGAGGAAGACGGCGTTTCTCCGTTTACCGCGCATACAACAAATCAGGTTCCGTTCGTAATCGTAGGTGCAAAGGTTTGCCTGCGTGACGGTCGCCTTGCGGACATTGCTCCGACTATGCTCGATTTAATGGGCGTAAGTCAGCCGGAGGAGATGGACGGTACATCACTTATTATCAGATAATCAAGGTGAAAATCCTTGGAATATAATTTAACAAAGGAGATTTGCAACAATGAAAAAATTTGCAGAAATCGTTGACGTAGTAGGTCGTCAGGTAATTGACTCTCGCGGAAATCCGACTGTTGAAGTTGAGGTTTATGTTGATGATGGTATCAACACATTCATGGGCCGTGCTGCTGTTCCGAGCGGTGCCTCTACCGGTATCTTCGAAGCTTGCGAGCTTCGTGACGGTGACAAGAGCATGTACCTCGGTAAGAGCGTACTTAAGGCTGTTGAAGCTGTTAACACTGAGATTGCTGATGCAATCATCGGTTTAAACGCTCTTGATCAGGTTGAAATCGATAACGTTATGATCGCCCTTGACGGTACTCCGAACAAGTCTCGTCTTGGTGCTAACGCTATCCTCGGTGCTTCTCTTGCTACAGCTAAGGCTGCTGCAGAGTGCCTCGGTATGCCGCTTTACACATACATCGGCGGTGCTAATGCTAAGACTCTTCCGGTTCCGATGATGAACATCTTAAACGGTGGTGCTCATGCATCAAACAATGTAGATATTCAGGAATTTATGATTATGCCGGTTGGCGCTGAGAGCTTTACTCAGGCTCTTCAGTGGTGTGCAGAAGTATTCCACAACTTAAAGAAGGTTTTAAGTGAGATGGGTATGACCACTGCTGTTGGTGACGAGGGTGGCTTCGCTCCGAACCTCAAGAAGGACGAGGACGCTATCAAGGTTATCCTTACCGCTGTTGAGAAGGCTGGCTTTAAGCCGGGCGAGCAGTTTATGATCGCTATCGACGCTGCTTCTTCAGAGTGGTATCAGGAAGATGGCACATACTTCCTCCCGAAGGCAAAGAAGAAAATGACCAAGCAGCAGCTTGTTAACTACTGGAAGAACCTCACTTCAAAGTACCCGATCATCTCTCTTGAAGACGGTGTTGCTGAGGAAGACTGGGAAGCATGGGGCATGCTCACAAAGGCTATCGGCAGCAAGGTTCAGCTCGTTGGCGATGACCTCTTCGTTACTAACGTTGAGCGTCTTTCAAGAGGTATCGAGCTTGGTGTTGGTAACTCAATCCTCATCAAGGTTAACCAGATCGGTTCACTTACTGAGACTCTTGATGCTATCCAGATGGCTAACCGCGCAGGTTACACCGCTGTTGTTTCACACCGTTCAGGTGAGACCGAGGATACAACAATTGCTGACATCGCAGTTGCTGTTAACGCAGGTCAGATCAAGACCGGTGCTCCGAGCCGTACAGACCGTGTTGCTAAGTACAACCAGCTTCTCCGCATTGAGGAAGAGCTTGGCGATACAGCACAGTATCTCGGCCTCAAGGCTTGGTTTAACTTAAAGAAGTAAGTTAAAGCTTAATATAAAACAGAGATGTGAAAAATTCACATCTCTGTTTTTTATTTTGCAACCTAAAGTTGACAAATAGTTGATAGACATCATCTTACAGTTGATATATAATTATTGGTGTAAGGAGCGTGGTGCTATGACTATTGGCAATCGTATTAGCTTATTGCGAAAAAAATTAAATTATTCACAGGAATATATTGCAGAGCAGATGAATGTAAGCAGACAAGCAGTCTCAAAATGGGAAAATGATGTGTCAAGCCCTGATACCAATAATCTTATTTTGCTGGCAAAGTTATTAAATACTACTGTGGATTATCTTGCTTCTGGGAATATGACAAATTCCAATGATACACAAAAACCAAAAAACAGAAGAAAAATAATTATATTATCAAGCTTTTTTGCTTTTTTAGTTATAGTATTAAGCATAACAATATATATTTATACGAGACCTGTGAGTTGGGATGTATTTGCTTGCTCTGGTGGATATACAACATATATTTTTGATAAATATAATGCAGAATTAACACAAAAGTTTTTAAATGGAATGGGTGAAGAAAAAGAGAATATTATTTCAATTGGGGCATTGCGCGGGACACAAAATGGAGAATGGGAAGAAAAAGAAATTTATCTTGAGTTTGAAATAGAATATGAACATAAAGAAGAAGGTAATGTTAAACAAAAGGTAAGATTTATAGGT
>JAZPZP010000063.1:0-5166 GCA_045544695.1 Eubacteriales bacterium
CAATAGAGGTTTGCAACGCGGTTTTGGACGTTTTAGAGCCAAATGAAAACAACAATGTAATTATAAATCTTCCGGTCACTGTTGAGATGAGCTTGCCACACGTGTATGCAAGCCAGGTTGAATATATGAGTGAGAATATAAAATATCGTGAGTTTGTAACGATATCGATTCATCCGCACAATGACCGTGGCACAGGCGTTGCCGATGCTGAGCTTGCACTTCTTGCAGGTGCTGACCGCGTTGAGGGAACACTTTTCGGCAATGGTGAGAGAACAGGTAATGTTGATATTATAACTCTTGCTATGAATATGTACTCCCACGGTGTAGATCCAAAGCTCAACCTTTCCGATATGAACGAGCTTGTAGAAAAATATGAGCGGTGTACACGTATGCATGTTTATGAGAGAGCGCCATATGCCGGAGCGCTTGTATTTGCAGCTTTCTCCGGCTCACATCAAGATGCGATTGCAAAGGGTATGAAATACAGAGCGAAAAACAAGCTTCACGAATGGACAGTTCCGTATATTCCGATTGATCCGAAGGATATCGGAAGGACTTATGATGCAGATGTTATTCGCGTAAACTCACAGAGCGGAAAGGGCGGTATCGGTTATTTGCTTGAGCAGAGCTTTGGATATAATCTGCCGACAAAAATGCGAGAGCATCTAAGCTATATGTGTAAGAATATTTCAGATCACGAGCATAAGGAAATAAAGACCGAAGAGGTTTTGGATATTTTTTCTGACAATTACTTAAATCTCGATAGCGGGATTAAAGTTTCTGATTTTAATTTTGAAAGAGAAAATGACACCGTTAAAATCAATATTACATTCCTTAAAAACGGTGAAGAAACCGAGCTCGAAGCGGTTGGCAACGGAACACTCAGCGCAGTAAATAATGCTCTTTGCGAGTTTACTGGTGAAGAATATACCCTGCAGGTATTTACTCAGCACAGCATGCAGGGAGACGGCTCTCACAGTGTTGCCGCATCCTACATAGGACTCGAAAGAGCAGACGGTACGATGCATTGGGGTGCAGGTACGGATACAGATGTAATTACAGCAAGTACAAAAGCGCTTCTCAGCGCATTTCACAATATGACCAAAGGAGGAAAATGAAATGGGAATGACAATGACACAGAAAATTCTTGCCACCCACGCAGGGCTGGACAAGGTTGAAGCAGGGCAACTTATAAGCGCAAAGCTTGATATTGTTCTCGGCAATGATATTACTACACCGGTAGCTGTCAATGAATTTAAAAAAGCGGGTTTTGATTTGGTTTTTGACAAGGACAGAGTCGCCATCGTTCTCGATCACTTTGTTCCGAATAAAGATATCAAAGCTGCCGAGCAGTCAAAAACCTGCAGGGAATTTGCATGTTCACACTGCGTAAGTCATTTTTATGATGTAGGTAAAATGGGAATCGAGCATGCCCTCCTTCCGGAACAAGGTGTAGTAACTGCAGGCGACTGTATTATCGGCGCTGACAGTCACACCTGTACATATGGTGCTTTGGGCGCATTTTCAACGGGTGTCGGTTCAACGGATATGGCAGCAGGAATGGCAACGGGTACGGCTTGGTTTAAAGTACCCTCTGCTATCAAGTTTAACTTAACAGGAAAACTTCAATCTAATTGTAGCGGCAAAGATGTAATACTTAGTATTATAGGTATGATTGGTGTTGATGGCGCACTCTATAAGAGTATGGAATTTACCGGTGACGGCGTTAAAAATCTTTCAATGGATGACCGTCTTTGCATTTGCAATATGGCAATTGAAGCCGGAGCTAAAAACGGAATTTTCCCGGTTGATGATGTAACCCTTGATTACTTAAGCGGCAGAAGCGAGAGAGCTCCACTTGTGTTTGAGGCTGATGCAGATGCGGAGTATGAAAAAACAATAGATATTGATTTGAGTGAAATCGTTCCAACCGTTGCTTGCCCACATCTTCCTGAAAATACTCATCCTGCAAGCGAGCTCAATAATATCAAAATCGATCAGGTTGTTATCGGCTCGTGCACCAACGGCAGATTGGAGGATATGGAAGCTGCTTATAAAATTTTAAATGGTAAAAAGGTCGCAGACGGTATTCGTGTAATCATTATTCCGGGAACAATGAAGATTCTACGCGAATGCGTCGAGCGTGGGTGGTATACCGCGTTTATTGATGCAGGTGCAGTTGTTTCAACTCCTACCTGCGGCCCGTGTCTCGGCGGATATATGGGAATTCTGGCGGCAGGAGAGAAATGTATTGCCACAACTAACAGAAACTTCGTCGGCCGTATGGGACATATTGACAGTGAGGTGTATCTTGCTTCTCCGCATACGGCAGCTGCAAGTGCGCTGACAGGTTATATTACAGAGTATAAGGAGGCGTAAATAATGAATACACAAGGAAAAGTTTTTAAATACCCGGACAATGTCGATACAGATGTTATAATCCCCGCGCGTTATTTAAATACTCCAGATGCAAAGGAATTGGCGCTTCACTGTATGGAGGATATTGATACTGAGTTTGTTAAAAATGTAAAGAACGGAGATGTTATGGTCGCAGGGTGGAATTTTGGCTGCGGATCTTCCCGCGAGCACGCGCCTCTGGTAATCAAAACCTGCGGTACAGGATGTGTCATAGCTAAGAGCTTTGCAAGAATTTTTTATCGTAATGCAATAAATATAGGGCTGCCCATTCTCGAATGTGTTGAGGCGGCAGAAGAAATTAATGCAAACGACGAGGTGAAGGTCGATTTTGACACCGGATTAATTACCAATATTACTACAGGTAAAACATATAAAGCGCAGCCCTTTCCACCATTTATACAAAACATTATTAAAAGCGGAGGGCTTCTGAATTCACTGAAAGAAGGCGAAAATAATGGTTAAAAATATTGCAGTAATCCGTGGCGACGGAATCGGCCCCGAAATCGTCGGTCAAGCAATCAAGGTTCTTGATAAAATCGCCGAGCTTTACGGACATACCTTTAATTATACAGAGGTTGATATGGGTGGGTGTGCGATTGATAAATACGGCGATCCATTGCCGAAAAGTGAGCTTCAGAAGTGTGTTCGATCTGACAGTGTTTTACTCGGAGCGGTTGGCGGGGACAAGTGGAACGATGTTCCGGGTGATATGAGACCTGAAAAGGGACTTCTCAGACTTCGTGCAGGAATGGGAGTTTATTCAAACAACCGCCCTGCAAAAATCTGGAAGCAGATAGCTGATGCATCGCCTCTTAAAAAATCCATTGTAGAAAACGGCATTGATTTTATAATCGTGCGCGAACTTATAGGCGGTATTTACTTTGGTGAGCACAAAACCGAGGAAGGTGTTGCAACTGATGTTTTAAGATACAGCGAAGAAGAAATTGAGCGCATCGGAAGAATAGGCTTTGAAACTGCAAGAAAGAGAAGTAAAAAACTCTGCTCGGTTGAAAAAAGCAATGTCTTAGATTCAAGTCGCCTTTGGAAAAAGGTTATGCACCGTTTAGGTGAAGAATATCCGGATGTTGAGCTTTCCGATATGCTTGTCGACAACTGTGCAATGCAGATTGTTAAAAATCCTTCTCAGTTTGATGTTATAGTAACCGAGAATATGTTTGGAGATATACTCTCTGATGAGGTATCTCAGATTACCGGTTCAATCGGTATGATTCCGTCATCAAGTCTCGGCAGCACTACCTGCGGTCTCTATGAACCAATCCACGGTTCAGCGCCCGATATTGCAGGTAAGAATGTTGCAAATCCGGTCGGAACAATCCTCTCGGCGGCTATGATGCTGCGCTTCAGTTTTGATATGAGTGCTGAGGCAGATGCAATTGAAAATGCCGTTTCGGAGTATCTTGACAATGGCTACCGTACAGCTGATATTATGAGCGAAGGGATGACTCTCGTCGGCTGTGAAAAGTGTGGCGAGTTAATTGTTGGAAATTTGCGAAAGGGGTGAGTGTGATGCTTCTTTCCGGCTCAGATATTCTTGTGAAAACCCTGATTGAACAAGGCTGTGATACCGTTTTCGGTTACCCGGGCGGACAGATACTTAATGTTTACGACAGTCTTTATACACATCAAAACGAAATAAATCATATCTTAACCGCACATGAGCAGGGTGCGGCACACGCAGCGGACGGATATGCAAGAACAACAGGCAAGGTTGGTGTTGTAATTTCAACATCAGGTCCGGGTGCTACAAATCTCGTTACCGGTATTGCTACTGCGTATCTGGATTCTATTCCTATTGTTGCAATTTGCGGCAATGTTCCTACTACGCAAATAGGTTCAGACAGCTTTCAAGAGATTGATATCACAGGCGTAACTTTACCAATCACCAAACACAACTATTTTGTAGGAAAAGTCGAAGATTTGGCGGATACTATCCGCGAGGCGTTTAAGATAGCAAAATCAGGGAGACCGGGCCCGGTTCTGATTGATGTACCGAAGGATGTTCAAATTGCAAAATGCGAATATACGCCACATCCTCCCGTAGAAAACGAAAAGCCCTGCGCTGCAAAGGAGGTTCGCATCAAAGAAGCGGCGGAACTCATAAACTCTGCAAAACGCCCGTTTATTTACTTCGGTGGAGGTGTTATTACAGCAAATGCACAAGAAGAAATGCTGGCTCTTGCTGAAAAAATTGATGCGCCACTCGGATGTTCCCTTATGGGACTCTCAGCTATTCCGACTGAGCACCCCAGATTTTTGGGTATGCAGGGTATGCACGGACACTATGCATCCTCTATGTCTATGCACAATGCAGACGTTATTCTCTCGCTCGGTGTTCGTTTTAATGACCGCGTAACGGGTAATCGTCAGAAATTTGCAGCAGGGTCAAAAATTGTTCATATTGATGTAGACGGCTCTGAACTTAATAAAACTGTTAATTCCATTTGTGGACTTCGAGGAGATGTAAAGCTCACATTGCAGAAGCTTCTTCCTTTAGTAAATACAGGAAGAAAAGATGAGTGGATGTCAAAAGTAAATGCTTTCAGAGATGAAGAAAAAAACTATCTTGACAGGCGTGAAGGCCTAACTCCTCGCAGAGCAATACTTACATTAAATAAATATTTAGGTGAAAATACTGCAGTTTGCACCGATGTTGGTCAGCATCAAATGTCGTCAGCACAAAATCTTAATTTTAAAACCTCTCGGCGGTTTGCCTCCAGCGCCGGACTC
>JAZPZP010000064.1:0-19387 GCA_045544695.1 Eubacteriales bacterium
ATATCAGCGAGCATCTTACGGTTTAAGTCGATGCCAGCCTTCTTAAGACCGTTCATAAAGCGTGAGTAGTTCATGCCGTTAGCCTTAGCTGCAGCAGAAATACGGGTAATCCATAAACGGCGGAAGTCTCTCTTCTTTAAGCGACGACCAACATAAGCGTAAGTTAAGGACTTCATAACAGCCTGGTTAGCCATCTTAAAGTGCTTACTCTTAGCGCCCCAGTAGCCCTTTGCCATTTTTAAAATCTTTTTTCTTCTCTTGCGCGTCATCATTGCGCCTTTTACTCTAGCCATTATCTATTTGCCTCCATTCTGAAATTATCGTTTTTACTTTGCCATGAGCATACGCTGAAGTGTTGCTTCGTTTGCAGAGCAAGCGTAACCTGCTTTTCTGAGGATTCTCTTGCGCTTAGTGCTCTTCTTGTTCAGAATGTGTCTTCTGTTCATATGACTGAGCTTAACCTTACCGCTTTTAGTAACTTTAAAGCGCTTTGATGCTCCGCTGTGTGTTTTAATCTTAGGCATTTTAAAAATCTCCTCTCGTGTGTTTATGATAGTTTATTTACCTGCCGGCTTTGGAGCTAAGAACATAATCATCTGTCGACCTTCAAGCTTCGGCTGTTTTTCGACAACTGCGTAATCCTTGCAACCCTCTGCAAAGCGCTCAAGCAGCGTATTACCGATAGCGGTATGTGCAAGCTCGCGGCCTTTAAAGCGGACTGCAACCTTTGCCTTGTCGCCGGATTTAAGGAACTTGATAGCGCTGTTAACCTTAACATCAAAATCGTGAGTATCGATACCCGGCGTCATGCGGATTTCTTTAACATCAACGACTTTCTGCTTCTTACGCGCCTCTTTTTCCCTTTTTTCCTCTTCGAATTTAAACTTACCGTAGTCCATAATCTTACAGACAGGCGGTACTGCCTTCGGGGCGATTTTGACCAAATCAAGACCTGCCTCCTCAGCTTTAGCTAAAGCTTCAGCAGCTGAAACGATACCCAACTGCTCGCCGTCATTACTAAGCAAACGGAGCTCAGCATCTGTGATTTCTTCGTTAATCTGATGATCCAAACGGCTAATAAATAAGCACCTCCAAGTAAAACTAAAGCGCGGGTAAAGACACTCTTACCCGCGCAAAATCACTAAAGCAATCTTGACCTCTTTACTAATCGTTTGAGGTGAGGGGGTAAGAAAACTCTCCCTACTTTGTTTTTATTTCCCTAAGATTATAACACTTAGTTCTATGCTCGTCAAGTCTTTTTTCAAAATTTTCTTAACAAAATTTTCCCCGAAACTGTTGATTTATTTTGAATATCAATGTATTCTTAATATATAATATATTAGTAAGGAGAATTTAATCATGAGTGAAGATTTTGGCGCAAATATCGTTTCATTGACAGATGAAGAAGGTGTTGAGCACGAGTTTGAACATCTCGACACAATCGAGCTTAACGACAATATGTATTTAGCTTTTGTCGAGGCAGGCATTCCCGAAGAGAGTGAAGAACCCATTGAGCTTATCATTCTCCGTGCCGACAAGGATGAAAACGGTGAGGAAATCCTTTCAACCATCGATGACGAGGAAGAGCTCCAGATGGTTTACAACGCATTTTTAGAGGACGAAGAGGAAGAATAATTCTCTTAAACGGTGAGACGGAATATGATCTACAATGTTGAGGAAATAAGCGTTGATTACGCGGCTATGGGTGTTGCCGAGCCAACTAAAAAAACAACGCTCACATCTTATATTTTAACCCCCGATGAAGTCAAATGGACGGTGCGTCCCGCAGTCATCATCTGCCCGGGCGGCGGATATGCATATACATCTGCGCGAGAAGCAGAGCCGATTGCAATGAAATTCTTATCAGCCGGCTTTCACTGTTTTATTTTAGACTACGCGGTAGCCCCGACCTCCTGGCCGGCGCAGTGCTGCGAGCTTTCAAAAGCAGTGGCTTATGTTCGACGCATTGCCAACGATAACGGAATTGATAAAAGTAAGATCTTTGTCTGCGGTTTCTCTGCAGGCGGCCATGTTGCAGCAAGCATTGGCGTGCATTACGACAATGAAATCGTCCGTAAATTTTCAGGCGTAACAGGAAATGAAAACAAGCCCGACGGTATGATTCTTTGTTATCCTGTCATATCTGAGCACAATATGCATATAAATTCCTACACGAGGTTTGTTGGCGAGAATGAGGATGCTAAAAAGTTCTTCTCGCTTGAGAACTTTGTTACGAAGGACTCACCAAAAACCTTTATATGGCATACTTTTGCTGATACTACCGTACCTGTTGAGAACTCGATCAGATTTGTTAATGCACTGGTCGAAAACAAGGTCGAGTGTGAGGTTCATATCTATCCCAAGGGGAACCATGGTCTCTCTCTTGCAAACAATGTTACAGGCACTGTTAACAAAGAGGTTGCGGGATGGATTGATATGGCAATCAGTTGGATAAATAATTTTTAAAACCTTTCCTGCCGGGTGCGTGATGCTCTCATTTAAACCCACATTTTTGAAACGGGATTCCGGAACTTCCGATATCGTTTGCAGGCCTCCCGACTTTTTAGTCGGACGTTGGAAGCAGTAAAGTATCGGAGAGGAAACCCACCTGCTTGAGTTGTGCAGGTTATTAAACGGGGGCACACGGCTTCGGCGGGTTTTTTAAGGAGTTAACATATGGATATCTTCTTGCGTGAAAAAATGCTTCTCGGTGACGAGGCTATGGAAAAAATATATAATTCCCACGTTATCGTTTTCGGCCTCGGAGGTGTCGGCAGTTGGGCTGCTGAAGCGCTCGTCAGAAGCGGAATTGGCGAAATAACCCTCGTCGACCACGATACGATAAGTGTTTCCAACATCAACCGTCAGCTCTGCGCTCTGCACTCGACAGTCGGAATGTTTAAAACAGAAGCGCTCGCCGCTCGCCTTTCCGACATTAACCCGAGCCTTAAAATAAATATTTTAAGCAAGGCATATCTTCCCGAAAACCGCGATGAGTTCTGGGGTGTAAGCTACGATTACATAGTTGATGCGATTGATACTGTCACTTCAAAGCTTGATTTAATCGAGGTTGCAAGTAAGAAAAACATTCCTATAATTTCCGCAATGGGAACGGGAAACAAATTAGACGCAACGAAATTAACCGTCTGCGACATATCAAAAACATACAATTGCCCGCTCGCAAAGGTTATGCGAAAAGAGCTCCGCGCGCGCGGAATTTTGCATCACAAGGTAGTCTTCTCACCTGAAGAAAAGGTGGAGGCAGAACAGCTTGAAGCTCCGCCAGAGGGCCGTCGTTCAGTACCGGGCAGCACCGTCTGGGTTCCTGCAACGGCAGGACTTATAATGGCAAGTGAAGCAATTAAGGACATAATAAAACCGAGGTAAAATTTACCTCGGTTATTTTTTATTCAACAATCTTTTTGTAAACCATCGGATACAAGCTTGAGACTATCTCGGAATAAGTGTCGTCAAGTCCCTCACCCTTATTCAATGTAAGAGTGTTGTCTTTAAGTTCATAAGTCTCATATCCTGCACTCTCAAGACCTTCTGCTGTATCTGCTTTATAAAGTTTACCGTCATCGAGCTTATAGAAGCCCTTGTTTGCAAACTGATCAACAATACTCTTTATCGCTTCGTCTGAAAACTCATTCTTCATCTGAGTCTTTGCCTGTTCGATAATAGTGTTAATCGTCTCTTCGGTAGCACCGATAGCTTCTGCTTCCTTCATAAGCATATCCTTCATACCTGCGGCAATCTGATTAGCAACCGTGTCCATAATAGCTTCAATGCTCTCCTTTGAAGCCGAAGTCTCAAAGCTTCCGTCTTCATTAAAGATAGTGATAAGCTTAATCTTTAAATCCTTAATATCAAAGAACTGCATAAGTCCGCCGTTTTCCTCACCCAGATCCTCTTTGATTCCATCAACCATAAACTGAGTAACATCAATTTCGCACTCCCACTTACCGACGATGTTATCGCCAAAAAGCGAGCAGCCTGCAAATAATGTTACGAGCATAGCACACAAAAGAACTACTGCTAAAGATTTTTTCATAACAAATCCCTCCTGATACTTATTCTAACACACTGTTTAGAGTTTAACAAGTATCATATCAATAATTTTTTCGCGAATTGCAAGCATTGTCTCCGACTTTTCAACGCACTTTCTGAAGTTAATCTCACCGCTAATCTCCTCAATTGCAGAAACCACGGTTTCCTTATCATAATAGCTCTCACAGAGCTTGAGTAAGCGGATATCCTCCATTGCATTTCTCATAGCGTGAATTCTTATCGACTCAATCACCTCGCCGCGATAGTCGGGGTAAACTAAAAACGCATCGCCGCCGGCATTCCAGTATCCTGCGCAGGCAGAGAGGAACGGATTTGTAAAGTCATAAGAATTTTCATTATTGTAGTAATTAAATCCCCAGTGCATAAAGGAGTCAATTCCGTATTTATACATCTGCATACCGAGTGATCTTGTGCGTGAAAGCGTGTTGACGAGGAATCGGTTGGACGCCCCCGGAACCACCGGCTCACCGCAATAGTAAACCCAGCGCTCAGGTATCTCTACCTGCATAAAATCCTCGATTTTTTCATAAAACGGAATCGGAATTTCGCAAATGCCATCTTTGTAGTATTCAACATGGCTTAAAGCATCGATAATCTTAAAATCGCTCAATATATCCAAAACATTTGCGCGGTTTTTCTTATACTGCTCAAGATGGTTTCCTCTCGGCTCGTCAGACAAATGAAAATAAGTGCGCCTATCGTCGCCACGCGCCTTTAAATATGCTGTAAATTCGGTTAAGAATGCTCTTAAGAATTTAACATACTCTTCCCCTGTTGCATCGGTATCCCAGCCAAAAATGCGCTTGTATTCACCATCAACCGTCGCCATAATCTTCGGTGCGTGATAAGCTCCCCACTGAGTAAACAGATGCGAAATCTCGAGATACTTAAAACCAACCCTGTCGCACATATCAATAAATCGGTCAACGAGTGAAAAGTCAAATTTGTACGCTCCATTCTCTACCGCAACGCCCACAAGCTGAGTTGTAGTTCTCTCGTAACCGATTTCGGTATCGAGCGGTGGCGTGAAAACCGGAACCAAAATCATATTCTGCCCGTGTTCTGCCGCTACCTTAAGCCACTTTTCAATATATTCAAAATGCTTATCGGAAAATACCTCAAGGTCATAATAATCGGCAATACAGTCGCAATAGAACCAGTTACCGTACTTGGTTTCCTGGTTTGGTAACTCAATTGCCAGAACCTCGAGAGTAAACTCCTCTTCCGCAACGCATTTATCCTCTTCGTTAAAAACGGATATTTTAATCGGAAACAATCCCTCAGTAGCAGGTAAAAGGTCAATCCACACTGCGCGAAGAGTTGCATAGGCATACGGAACTCTGCCCGCCTTCTGAAGCGGCATAAGAATATCGGGATAAAGACCCGGCTTTGCGCCGTTCAAAAGATGCGGATCGCTCTCAAGAACCTTTTCAGGTATATCCTCGCCCGAAACATAGCTCGGAACGGACTCAACGTATCTGAGCTTTGCTTCACAACCCTCAACTTTAACTTTAAAGAATTCGCGCGCTCTTCCCGCCTTGTCATCAAACATAAGAAGCTGAATCGCTGATCTTTCATTTTTAAACGCTCTAAGCGACTTAACCGCGCTAAAACCCTCTATTTTATCAAAAATAAAGCACTTTTCAAGTGAAGAAACTATCTTTGTTTTCATATTATTTTCACTCCCTCATTTTAATTTTATCATATAGAAAAAGTTTTAGCAATGTTCACATCATATCATTTTCTGTTCAAAAAAGCTGTTGACAAAATAAACCTACCGTGTTAATATAACAGTAACTAAAAACTTAAACCGTTGAGACAGAAAAAAATTAAAGCAGGTCTTTTTTAGCGAGCGGATTATGGTGTGAGTTCCGTAAAGACTCTTTAAATAATATGGGCTGTTGAGGGTCGCGTCAAATGCGCGAACGCGAGACTTGCGTTAAAAGTCGGGAGTATGTTGGTACTTCTCATAAAGCAACAAAACAAGGTGGCACCGCGAAAGATTATTTCGCCCTTGACAGGATTTCTGTCGAGGGCGTTTTTTATATTCAGGAGGAAAAATTATGTTACTCACCAAACGATGGCGAATTTTAGTTTAATCTTTTAACTTTTAAAAAATATTATGGAGGAAACTAAAATGAAATTAAATAATGTTGATTTTGAAACTTACTTTAACAATTACCCGGATAAAAACGGCTATTTTGGAAAATACGGCGGCGTTTATATTGACGATAAATTAAAAGCTGCCATGGCTGAAATTACAGAAGCCTATTATTCAATCTGCCAGTCGAGGAAGTTTATCGCAGAGCTCAGACGAATCCGCAAAGAATTCCAGGGCAGACCGACTCCTGTTACTCATCTCGAGCGCCTTTCAGACTCTCTCGGTGGCAAGGTTCAGCTTTACGCTAAGCGCGAGGACTTAAACCACTCGGGCGCACACAAGTTAAACCACTGTATGGGTGAAGCTCTTCTCGCCAAATACATGGGCAAGAAGAAGGTTATTGCAGAGACCGGTGCCGGTCAGCACGGTGTTGCTCTTGCAACCGCGGCGGCTTACTTTGGTCTCGAGTGCGACATTTATATGGGCGCTGTTGATATTAAAAAGCAGGCTCCGAATGTTGCTCGAATGAAAATACTCGGCGCTAACGTCGTCGAGGTAACTCACGGACTTCAGACTCTTAAGGAAGCTGTAGATGCGGCGTTTGACGCATACAGTAAGGAGTATAAAGACAGTATTTACTGCATCGGCTCAGTACTTGGTCCGCATCCGTTCCCGATGATGGTGAGAGATTTCCAGAGCGTTGTCGGAATTGAAGCAAGAGATCAGTTTATTGATATGACAGGTCACTTACCTGATGCAATCGTCGCTTGTGTCGGCGGAGGAAGTAACGCAGCAGGTCTTTTCGCAGGATTCTTAAACGATCCGGTTGACATTTACGGCGTCGAGCCGCTCGGTCGCGGTCCGAAGCTCGGTGACCACGCGGCAAGCTTAAAGTACGGAACCGAGGGTGTTATGCACGGCTTTAACAGCATAATGCTTAAGGATGAAAACGGCGAGCCTGCTCCGGTCTACTCGGTAGCAAGCGGTTTAGACTATCCGTCAAGCGGCCCTGAGCACGCATTTTTACAGGAAATCGGCAGAGTTAAATATGATGTAATTGATGACGAAGAAACGGTTGACGCGTTCTACAAGCTCTCGCGTCTCGAGGGTATCATCCCTGCAATCGAGAGTTCGCATGCGGTAGCCTTCGGTATGAAGCTTGCAAAGCAGATGGATAAGGGTTCAATTTTAATTAACCTCTCCGGTCGCGGCGACAAGGATATGGACTACATCATCGAAAAATATGGTATCAGATAATAAAAAGAGAGTGGGTTTTCCACTCTCTTTTATTTTATTTAGCATATTTTCCAAGCGCTTCTCCTGCGAGCGTTCCGATAAGTTCGAGGCCTGCAACGTCATAATGGCCGTGCGCCTCGGGATTCATAAAACGCTCATCGCGGATAATGTCCTCGGTAATCGTTGTGAGCATTAAGAAATCATCATTCTCTTCGCAAATTTCCTTCTGTGCATTGATAATTTCAAAGTCGCGCTCGTCATCGGTAAACTGACCGACTAAAATCATACCGAATTTTTGGACGCCGAAATCGCGCTTTAAAGCATCGTTTAACTTAACGAGCATCTCTTTATACTCAGCCTTCTTGGTCTTGAAAATAGCATCGCTCTCGCCCTGAAGCCAAACGAAATAAATTCTCTCAGGTTTAACCTTTGCAAGAGCAGCTCGCACTTTCTTTTCCATCATAGTATAGCCCTGGTTTCCCGGGAGCCAGTACTCAATCTGAGTTGAGCCCTTTGCGGTATGTACGGCAAGAACATCTCTTCCCGTCTTTTCAATATAGCTCTTGCAGAAGGCCGGCACCATATTAAATTCAAAAACAGGCGCTAAAAGCGCTGCATTTTCGAGCATAACATTGACATCGTCATATTTACCTCTGCCAAAGCCCTCACCCGTATGTTCAATGCTCTCGCCAACCGGATGAGAAAGCGGAACGAGATTATCAGTCAAAAAGCGGTACTCCAATGCACCTTTAACCAGTGTTTTATCAAGCGGACGACCTGAGCGGGTCTGACCCTGCATATTACTCTGGCCTGAGAAAATTATCATATCCATAGCCCAAACTCTCCTTTATTAAAGCCTATGGTCATTATAATTCTCCCCTGCAAAAAAGTAAACACAACAGAACATTTTTACCGTTTTTCAAACAATTTTACCACATTTTAATAATTAGCTTAAGCACATCTCCGCGCTTCCAGGCTTTGTCAAACCTAACAACACCATCTCTTGATAAATTAACCAAAAGCTCTCCGTTAAAATGTGTTTCAAAATTCTTCCCCCATTCGGGAAGCTTTAAATCAAGCGAAAATTCTTTGTCTTGCACGATTTCAAAACAAATTTCTTTTCTTTCCTCTTCTGAATTTACATCGATTTTAACACCCTCAAGCTGCTTACCCTCGAGTAATTCCTCAACTAAAATCATAAAAGCACCTCCAATTTAAATAAATTATATCGTTTTACTTTTCAAATGTAAAGATACTGCTGCAAAAAACTTGGACAAAACTGATATAATATGTTATCATAATAAAAAGAGGTGGTATTGTGGAGTTTATTGAGGTTGAAATCCTCGGTATTCCGAAGATTTTCTTCGCATGCAGCGTTGATGTTGAAAACTTACATAACTATTTTGAATACAAGCCTGATTTTATTGAAATTTCAGTGATGGAGGAAGGGCGAATTGCCGCATATTCCTTAGACGGCAAGCTAATGCGTATATCCGAGCCGCACAGAATCAGCGGAATATATAAGGATATGGCGGCGCGCACCTATTCGTACAACGGCGAACGCCAAAAGCATACGACGGTTGGTGTTAAAGTCAAGTATAATATGAAGCGATACAAGAGCGAGGAAGAGTGTAACTTAAATGAACTTAAGGCGCGAATGGCAAACTCAAACATAGCACTTATTCCCTACAGCTATGATCCCGGAGATGACTTTGACACTGTGCTAAACGCGATAAAAAAGATAATAACCTTCAATTCCTCGTCGCTCTATTCCGATAAAATGAATGCTGTTTCCGCGTGGTTTTCACTCCTCGGTCTACTCACTGATATGGTGCTCACAAATCTTAATATATCGCAGAGCGATGCTTCTCCCTCCGAGCTTAACTACTCGCTCAAGGCGACAAAATATATTACTCAGAATTTTAATAAAAAACTGACAGTTTCAGAAATTGCAGAGTTCGTTGGAATTTCCGAAGGCTACCTGCACAGGATTTTTAAAAGCACAAAGAACTGCGGAATTTTAGAATATATAAACCGCGTACGCGTAAACCATTTAATATCCCTCGTTGAAAATAAAACTTTATCTTTAAGGGATGCTTCTATCTCGGTCGGAATCGATGATCCTGCCTATATGAGCAGATTATTTAAAAAGACGACCGGCATAAGCTTCCGTGAATATTTCCGCGAAAAACGAAAGGAATAAAAAAATCCCTGCAACGAAATTTCGTTGCAGGGATTTTCATTAACCTCTGTTGCGTGTTCCTTTAACAGTCTTCGCAACTGCAACGGATATAATTGCAACCGCGAGGAAAAGGAAAATAAATATTGTTGAAAAAACAGATTCAAGATAGATGCCAAAAACAAAAAGGAAGCCAAAAACGAGCATCTCAGTTCCCGCAAAGCGGTTAAACTTAGTCTCCTGTCTTGAATTGTTCCTGACGACTTTAAGTTTTGCAAGGCTTATCTTTGTTGTGTTAATGAAAAGCACACCTAACGCAATAAGAATTGAGCCGAAAATGAAAACAAGCATTCTTGTTCTGAGTCCGATTACGCAAATCATAATAACCATATAAATAATATAATTAACTACGGGAACAAGAGCCTTTAAGATATACTCTTTTTTCTTACTGCGATGACGGTGATAGTGACCGAAGTTAATTATATCACACATTACGCAAAAAAAGATATGTACAAAAGCCATAATGAACGGGAATCCAAAGACTATCATATCTCTTCCAATGGACATATTGATAAGCGGAAGCTCTATGATACCCGGAAGCCTTCCTCTGAGAGCCATACCCAAAACAATTGGGAGCAAACACATAAGCTCGCCTATTGCAATTGGCTTCATTTTAATCGTTTCCAATAAATTCACCTCAAAAACATAACAAATATATACTATATTATAACTTTTTACTAAAGACTTGTCAATAAGAGATACAAAAATACGCCCATCAAAAGATGAGCGTATTTTTCATTATTTAAAAAGGAAATTCTTTGTGTTATTGTAGCTTATGTCTGAGACAATTTTACCGAGCATTTCGATGTCATAGTAGACCTCGCCGTTTTCAGCCCACTTACCGATTAAGTTACAAACAATACGGCGGAAATACTCATGTCTTGTATAGCTTAAGAAGCTGCGTGAGTCGGTAAGCATACCGACAAATTTCGAAAGAAGGCTTAAGTTGCCAAACGCGGTCATCTGGCGTGTCATACCCTCGATCTGATCATTAAACCACCAAGCAGAACCGAGCTGAACCTTGCCTGCAATACCGTGACCTGCAAAACAGCCGGCAAGAGTTAAAAGGCCCTCGTTGTGGTACTGGTTTAAGCTATATAAAACGGTCTTCGGAAGCTTATCCTCACGCTCGAGAGCATCGAGCAATTTACTGAGCGGAGCGGTAATACTGTTGTCGCAAATAGCATCAAAGCCGGTATCCGGGCCGAGCTTCTTAAACATATCAGAGTTATTATCGCGAAGTGCACCGATATGAATCTGCATAGCGATGTTTCGCTCAGCATAGCCACGAGCAAGGTGCAAGAAGAGCGTTGTGCGGTAAGTTGCAATTTCTTCATCAGAAAGCTTCTCCCCTGCAAGCGCCTTTAAGAGAACAGCGTTTGCAACCTCTTCATTCGGGTCTGCATATTCAACCGCGTCAAGCGCGTGGTCACTTACCTTACAGCCGTGAGCCGCAAAGAAGTCAAGGCGCTCGGTTAATGCTTTCTTTAATGCGTCAAAGCTTGAAATTTCGTATCCTACAACCTCACCGAGAGTTTTAATATATCCGCAGAATTCAGCTCTTGTGATGTTAAGCGCCTTATCCGGTCTGTAAGACGGAAGCACCTTTACATCAAATGTTTCATCAGCTGCAATCTGCTCGTGATACTCGAGTGAATCAATCGGGTCGTCGGTTGTGCAGATAATTTCAACATTTGAGCGCTTAATTAAGCCTCTTGCAGAAAAATCAGCGCTCTGTAAAATCTTATTACATCTCTCCCAGATGCTTTCTGCGGTTTTAGCGGAGAGCGGCTCATAGATACCGAAGTATCTCTGAAGCTCGAGATGAGTCCAGTGATAAAGCGGGTTTCCGATGCAGTACGGCATAGCCTCTGCCCACTTTAAGAACTTCTCCTTAGGTGTGGCATCGCCTGTAATGTACTTCTCCTCAACACCAAAAATACGCATAGCGCGCCACTTGTAATGGTCGCGGTCGAGCCATACATCGGTAATTGTTTCATATCTCTTATCCTCTGCAATCTGCTGCGGAAGCAGGTGGCAATGGTAGTCGATAATCGGCATCTTTTCTGCATAATCGTGATAAAGCTTCTTAGCTGTTTTTGTTTCAAGTAAAAAATCTTTATCCATAAACTTTTTCATATTTTTACCTCCCACAGGCTTAAAGTGTAACGCCATCTTTGAAGATAGCCATATCGCGGATACCGTGTTTTTCGGTATTTGTTTCCTTCCCGCTCGCAACCGAGATAATATAGCTAAAGAACTCTTCTGCTACCTTTTCCATATCCCAGTTATCAACTAAAGTGCCTGCGTTAAAATCAATCCACGCGCTCTTTTTTTCAGAAAGCGCTGTGTTGGTAGAAATCTTAACGGTCGGCACGGGCGACCCAAACGGAGTACCGCGACCCGTAGTAAATAATACCATATGTGCACCACTGATTGCAAGTGCTGTTGATGCAACAAGGTCATTACCCGGTGCGGTGAGAAGATTGAGTCCTTTCTCACATGCAGCCTCTCCGTAGTCAAGCACACCGGTAACTAAACTACTTCCACCCTTTTGCGTACATCCGAGCGCCTTATCCTCAAGCGTTGTGATACCGCCGGCGCGGTTGCCCGGAGACGGGTTTTCATCGATTTTCTCGCCGTATCGCATATAATACTTTTTAAAATCGTTTATCATTTTAACCGTCTTATTAAAGAGTTCTTCATTTTTGCATCTGTTCATAAGAAGAGTTTCAGCGCCGAACATCTCAGGCACTTCGGTTAAAATAGTTGTACCGCCGCAGGAAATGAGCATATCGGAAAATTTACCGACGAGCGGATTTGCAGTAATACCAGAAAGGCCGTCACTTCCGCCGCATTTAAGACCGATTATAAGCTCTGATGCCGAAATTTCTTCGCGACGCACATCCTTATAAGCTTCAACAAGCTCGGAAATTAACGAAACGCCCTCGGAAATTTCGTCCTCAACCTCCTGGCATACTAAGAATTTAACGCGTTTTTCGTCATACTCACCGATTGCTTCCTTCATCTGGTCGAGCGTTAAGTTCTCGCAGCCGAGAGCGAGTACTAAAACACCTGCGGCATTCGGATGATTTACAAGACCTGCAAGCGCTTTCTTTGTCATTTCGTGGTCACCGCCGAGCTGTGAACAGCCATACGGATGCTCGAATGCGTAAATGCCCGAAATTTCGCCCTTAGCCTCAGCCTTTTGGGCTATATTTTTACCAATTGAGTTAACGCAGCCGACCGTCGGAATAACCCAGATTTCGTTTCTGATACCGACCTTGCCGTTCTCTCTGCGATAACCCATAAAGCTCTTTTCCATCGCTTTGCATTCAGGTGCTTCTACAGGGTTGTATGTATATTCCAAAAGCCCCTCAAGGTTCGATTTAACATTGTGGCTGTGAACGTGCTCGCCCTTTGAAATCGCGACCTTTGCATGGCCTATCGGGGATGCATATTTAATTATGTTCTCGCCAACGGCAATGTCGCAAAGCGCAACCTTATGACCGCGCGGAATGTCATTTTTAAGCGTAACGCCAAAGCATTCCTCACCTGTCTTCATATCGGTGAGTGTTACCGCGACGTTATCGCTCTCACTTATTTTTATAAAGTTCATATAATGCTCCTCATAACGTCTTTAGCACCGACTTCGTCAATTTTTGAAACAAAGCCTGCAACCTTGTCTGCAAGACCTGCAACCGCAGTTAAATCGCGGCCCCAAAGTTCGGTATTTGAAAGAGCTGTATCAACAGCTTTCTTAACATCGTCCCACGGAAGAGCTGCAAAGTATGCGCAGATATCGCGATCATCACGAATAGCGTATTCCTTACCGTTAGCTTCTCCTAGGAAGTTTCCGTCCTTTTCCTTACCCTTATAGAAGCGCAAAAGTCCTGCAAGGGAGAAAGAGAGGCACTCCGGAAGCTTATTAAATTTCTCAATATACTCAAGGAGTGACGGCATAACGCGTGCTCTCCACTTAGAGATTGAGTTGAGCGAAATATCGGTTAAGCGGTGGTCGATATACGGATTTTTAAATCTGTCAGCAACAGCGCCGGCAAACTCTAAAAGCTCCTCCTTCGGAAGAGTGAGAATCGGGATGATTTCATCATAAATAAGAGTATTTACATAACCGCTGATTACTTCGTTTTCCATACAGTTGCGAACGATTTCCTCGCCTGCAAGCATGGAAGCCGGAGTCATTGATGTATGAGTACCATTTAAGATGCGAACCTTGCGCTTCTTATATGGAGTAACATCGTCAACAACGATTACCGGAAGACCTGCCTTTTCAAACGGGAGCTCCTCGCGAAGCTTCTGCGGGCCTTCAATTACCCAGAATCCGAAAATCTCACCTGTGTCGAGAAGATTATCTACATAGCCGTTTTCAGCATTAAACTTATCTGCCTCAGCTCTCGGATAACCGGTAACGATACGGTCAACGAGTGTTGAGCAGAAGATATTTTCCTCACGAATCCACTTTAAGAATTCATCGGATAAGTTCCAGAGTTTAATATATTTTTCAACGCAGTTTAAAAGCTCCTTGCCGTTATTGTCGATAAGCTCACAGCTTAAAATTACGAAACCACTGCCCGGCTTTCCCTCAAAAATCTTAAAGCGCTCATACATAAAGCGGGTAAGCTTTGCCGGAAAGCTTTTAGCCGGAGCATCATCAAACTTATCTTTATCGGAATATGCAATACCTGCCTCAGTAGTGTTGCTTACTAAATACTTAAGGTCAGGGTTTTTAGCGCATTCCATAAAAACATCAAAGTCACGGTATGGGTTAATGCAGCGTGAAACGCTTGTAATAACGCGCTTTTTCATAACCGCCTCGCCGTTTTCCGAGCCGCGGAGATAGAGCGTGTAAACACCGTCCTGCTCATTAATCATATCTGTAAGGCCCTGCTCGATCGGCTGAACCATTGCAATCTTTCCGTTAAAGCCCTCTTTTTCGTTCAATACATCGAAAAAATAATCTACAAACGCGCGAAGGAAGTTGCCCTCGCCGAACTGAAGCACACGCTCCGGTGCATCATTTAAAACAAAACCTTCATAACCGGATTTTGCAAGAGTATTTCTATTGAGTTTTTCCATAATAAAATATCCCCTTATTAAAAAGTTTTCTTATTGTGCAAATCTTTTCACATATAAATTATACTTGTATTTTCAGCGTATTGCAAGCAATAATTTTCAAAAAATATAACTTTTATTCACACTTTTCGCGTTTTTTACCATTGACTGTTTTTTCAACCTGTTGTAATATAAAAATGTAATCAGTACGATTTTTTTATAATAAAAGGGTGTGATTCAGAAATGAAAAAATGTGGAATTGACAAAAGCGGTCTCGATTTTCACATCGACTATTATAACGGGTTAGGTTTCTCAGAAGACAATTGTGCGCTTCACTCACACCCATTCCACGAATTTTCGCTCGTCTCTGCGGGTGATATTACCTATGCCTCGAAAAACTTTGTCGACCATATAACCGACAAGTGTTTCATTTTCTCCCGCGCACATCAGCTCCACAATCCATACATAAACCAGAGCTGTCGATACGAGCGTTATCAGATTCAGTTTCATTCCGACCTACTACCCTCGTTTATTCCGGAATATACACTCTTGATTTCTCCGCTAACCTCAGCATCTGGTATCTGGCGCGTTCCCGAAAGAACCTTTAACCATATGCAGATGCTTATGGAAACGATGCTCGACCGATATGAATCAGACCGTGATTCTCCTACTGCATTTTTAGAATACAGATTGCTCACAACCGAGCTTATGCTACTTGCGACTGATGTCGTAACCAAATCGGCGAATAGCAACCGTTCCGCTACTGTCACTTATGTCGACGAGGTAATCAAGTATATACAGGACAACTATCATGAGGATTTAAACCTCTCAAATCTTTGCAACATATTCTTTGTAAGTAACACCAAGCTTGCAAATGATTTTAAAAAGAAAGTCGGTATGACCGTCGGTAAGTTTTTAACCCTGACCCGAATTGAAGCGGCAAAGGTTTTCCTTCGCGAAGGTCTTTCGGTTAATACGGTAGCGAGAAAATGCGGCTACCCGGGAACGAGCTATTTTATTAAGCTCTTCTATGAATATACAAACCTCACTCCGCTCAAGTTCCAGCAGATAACAATAGGAAACAAAAACAAAGCAGATCTTATATAAACAAAAAATCCTTCCTCATACGAGGAAGGATTTTTTCATATCAGGCTTGTTATAAAAATTTCAAGGCCGATGAAAATTAAAATCGCACCACCTAAAATTCCTGCGCGACCTGCAAGCTTATTCCCTGCTTTTTTACCAATCTGAATACCAAAAACACAAATAGCAAAGGTAACGATTGCAATAATAAGACAAGAGATGAGCGCCTGCAGACTGCTGTAGTCCGAAATTGTAAAGCCAACGGAGAGCGCATCAATAGAAGTCGCGACACCCTGGAGAAGAAGTGTCATAATCGAGAACGATGAAGCGATATTCTTTTCTTCCTTGTGACGAATGCCGTCAATCAACATATTTCCGCCGATAAAGCCGAGTAAAACGAGCGCAATTGTCGGCACGAATTTTGCAAATGACGCGAAATGTGCAACCGCAGTTGATACACAAAACCAACCAATCATCGGCATTGCAAACTGAAACAAAGCAAATGTTCCGGCGATTAAAATCTCGCGTCGTTTTTTCATATTTACATCTTGAAGCCCGTTTGCAACAGAAACGGAAAATGCGTCCATTGCAAGTCCGATACCGAGCATAATACTGTTAAATATAAAAATCAAATTGCACTCCTCCGAAAAAACATATAATATATGTATTATACACAATCGGAGTTTATGCGTCAATTACTTTTATATGCCGTATTCCTTTAGGTATTCTTTGGTATTTTCAATCATTGTGTCAAAGAGTTCTTTTGCCTTCTTTATCGGTAAATCCACCTGAAGCATAAATGCGCGGAATGCTTTATCGAGATTTCTCTCAGCCGCAGCTTCGGACACAAGCTCCTGAACACCGCAGATTCTTGATATAAGCGGATAAATTTCTGCCGGAATTTCACCTGCAAAAACAGGGCGCACTGAATCTGATGAGAATACAGCATTTGTTTCAACAACCGCACCGAGCGGGAGATTCGGAATCTGACCTCTGTTCGGGAGATTTACATTTGTTACAAAGGTATGGAGACCGAGCAGCGCTCTTATCTGGTTAACGCCGTCCTCACCCGTTTCCTTAAATTCAAACTTCTCTTCGCCGCTGACTATACGTGCGCGCTTTGCAAGCTTCTCGGAAAACTCATTTTTACGCCATGAAACAGGAGTAAGTCTGAATAAGAAGTCCTCCTTAACACACTCGTTATCTGCAAGATACCACTTCGGCGGACAGAACTCCGCAAGATGGCGGTCGCCTGCTGCGGCAATGTAGCCAAAACGCTTAAAGAGGTCGAATTTAACCTTCATTCGATTTGCAAACGGGCTACTCTTCCAGTAATCCTCGTTTGTATTTCTCGAATAGCCTTTTTCGTAATGCTCCTCTACGAATTCCTTGTATATCGGCATCATATCAATATTCTTATACTTTGCCTCTGTAAGCCAAGTAAAGTGGTTAACGCCGATAACATTAACCTTCATATCCTCGCGCGTTACACCTTTAATTCCGAGCTTATCCTCAAGCGCATTTATGAGAAGACCCTGAGTGCTGAAAACCTCGTGACAGCAGCCAAAAGCCTTGATTTCGGGGAATGCTCTGTAAAGCGCCCTCGTGCAGAGTGTCATCGGATTTGTATAGCTTATTACCCACGCATTCGGGCAATTATCACGGATTGCATATGCAATTTCCTCATACATCGGAATTGTTCTGAGCGCACGAAGTGTACCGCCCGGTCCGTATGTATCGCCGACCGACTGATAGATTCCGTATTTTTCCGGCTCGTGTACATCGCTTTCCATCTGATCAAATGTACCCGGAAGGATTGAAATTATAACGAAGTCAGCACCTTTGAGCGCACCCTCAAGTGTGTCATACGCCTTGTAATTCCACTTTGATTTGCAGCCCTCAACATCATTTGCCTTGTTGCCGATAATTTCATTTGCGCGAGCAGCCTCCATATCAATATCATAAAGCGCAACATCGCCCGAAATATCCTCTGCAACGGCAAGGTCGGACATAAGACCCCACGCCCAGAGCTTTGAGCCACCGCCGACATAGGCGATTTTTATCTCTTCAACTGAAGTTCCCAAATGTTTCATTTAATTACCCTCTTTACAAGTTGATACCCAAATTATATATCAATTTTTTGCGCGATACCTTGATTTTTTTGCGAACCATATGCTGTTTTTCTTGATTTTTTTGATATCAGGTGGTAGAATATTTCTAAATGAGGTGATTCTATGAAGAAGGCCAATGTTACGCTTTTAAACAATTTTGCGTTTAGTCGGTATGATTATACGGACAAAGCGGGTGAAGTGCGCGTAATTGACCATTACCACGATTTTTTTGAAATTTATTATGTTGAAAGCGGTTATTGTAATTATTTTATTGATAACAAATCCTTTCCGCTCGTGCCGGGTGATTTAATTTTAATTCCGCATGGTGTTATCCACAACACACTTTATACCGAAAACAAGCCTTCTCGCCTTCTCATCCACTGCTCCGATGAGTATATCCCCTCCTCCGCCATTTCAATATTTAATAAAAGCAATTACCTCTACCGTAACTCCGAGGTGACAAAGGAGATTTTAAATCTTTTATATAATATAGGTAATGAGTTTGCAAATCCGGATGGTTTTTCCTATGATGCGATTAAATCCTATATGCGCCTGCTTATGTTTACTATTGCGCGAAATGAAAACACCTATAAGATAAGCGATTCCAAGAGCAGCTATATTGAAAACGCAATAAGTTACATACAGAAAAATCTCGCTTATGACATTTCCCTTTCGGAAACTGCAAGTCTTTTCTCGGTAAGTGGCGAGCATTTTTCGCGTCAGTTCAAAAAAGAGACCGGCTTTGGCTTCAACGAATATGTGAATCTTTTGCGATTGCAAAAAGCGGAATCTCTCCTAAAGACCGAGAACCTTTCGGTTTCAGCGATAGCCACAGCTTGTGGGTTTAACGACTGCAACTACTTTTCAAGTAAATTCAAAAAAAGATACGGCATATCGCCAAAAGCTCTTCAAGTAAAATCACGCAAAAAATAAAAAATCCCCATATGGGGATTTTTATTTTACTTAAATTCATTTACACCTACATATTTTGCATAATACTGTTCGTAGGTTATACCTTCGCTGCGAATAATATTTGCAGCCTCTATACCGACATAGCGATAATGCCACGGCTCATATGCGTAGCCGGTAATCCACTCTTTACCCTTTTGATATCTCAAAATATATCCATATTCGTGTGCATGCGCTTGCAACCACTTGAACGCAGATGTATTTTCAAACGATGCCGAAGTACTGTTTATATCGACAGCCAGCCCTGTCTGATGCTCTGAAAAGCCGGGGCGTGCCGAATATCGGTCTGCATTTTTCTTGCCCGATGCTCTCAGATGTTTATTATATAACCTGTTTTGAAAATTTTCCGTTCTGTATGCCGAAACAACCTTGAGAGATATTCCTTCTTTTTTTGCAGCATCCGCCATCTGCATATATTTTTCATTTGCTTCACTATGGAACAGATACTGTTTGTCATCGTTTACCGTATATGCCTTATTCATATGAACAAGATTTTTCTGAGAA
>JAZPZP010000065.1:0-6855 GCA_045544695.1 Eubacteriales bacterium
AAAAATATCCGAACCTCTACTGTGATGTTTCTGCAGGCTCGGGCGGTAACGCAATAATGCGTGACCGTGAATTTGGCATAAGCTTCTTAGAAAAGTATCAGGATAGAATTTTCTTTGGTATGGATGTGTGCGGTAAGGGCAGCCGAATGGAGCTTTCGTTCTATTTAGACGAGCTTGTTGAGTCAGGTAAATTATCGCAGGAAGCGTATAACAAAATCTGCCGCGAGAACGCGCTCAAGATATTGGAGGGTTAGAAATGATTATTCCTAAAATTGACATACATTGTCACGTTGCAAAAATGGCGTGGACCTGCCGTAAGGACGGAACACGCGGCCCGACGGCGGAAGAAATGATGCCGATGCACGACTTACTCGGTGTTGACCGTGCTGTAATTTTGCCGTTTTTATCACCTGAATACAATTCAACTCTGCTCACCAATGAGGATGCGTATTTAATTGCGCAAAAATACCCCGAGCGCTACTATTGGTTCTGTAATATCGACCCGCGCTTTGGCGAATACGATCCCGAAACGGATTTTTCAGACCGTATGGAATTTTATATAGCACACGGTGCAAAGGGCATCGGTGAGCTCTCAGCACCGTTCCCGTTTGACCATCCGCTTTATTTAAATCTCTTTAAATATGCAGAGAAGTATAACCTCCCCGTTCTCTTCCACATAGGAGACGGCAAGTATCATGACTACGGAATTGCAGACGAAATCGGTCTTCCGCGCCTTGAGAAGGTTTTAGGTATGTTCCCGAAACTCACCTTCATCGGCCATTCGCAGAAGTTCTGGGCGGAAATTTCAGACGACGTAACCGAGGAAAACAGAAACGATTACCCGACGGGTAAGGTTAACCCCGGTCGTCTCCCCTATCTTTTGGATAAATACCCGAACCTGCACTGCGATTTCTCGGCAGGAAGCGGCGGCAATGCAATGACGCGCGACCCTGAGTATGCAGTGGAGTTTATGGAAAAGTATCAGGACAGACTATATTTCGGCTGTGACGTTTGCCATCTTTTAGAGGACCCGAATATTGAGTTCCCTCTCTCGCATTTCCTTGACGATTTAGTTGAGTCGAGTAAGCTCTCGCAGACGGCGTACAACAAAATCTGCCGCGAGAACATACTTAAGATATTGGAGAAATAGCCTTCTCCTCAGGCCCCCTTGCCTAAAGGGGGCTGTCACGAAGTGACTGGGGGATTCAACTCAAATTTAAAGGAGAAATAAGATTATGATAGTTAAAAAGATTGATATTCACTCGCATCCGAACGACGAGCGTTGGATGCTCCGCCCGAACGGAACAACTTATCCGCTCCCCGAAGAGCTTTTCAAGATATACGACGAGCTTGGAGTTGAGGCAGGCGTTGCTCAGCCGCTACTCTCCCCTGAGTACACCAATTCGCTTATCAGTAACAAAGACGCATATCGTATGGCGAGTAAAAATGATCGTCTTTACTGGTTTGCAAATATCGACCCGCGCTCCGGCCAGTACGATCCCGAATATGATTTTTCTCACCGCATTGAGTATTATAAGGAGCACGGCGCAAAGGGACTCGGTGAGCTCACCGCAGCACTCCCGTTTGACCATGAGCTCTATTTAAATCTGTTTAAATATGCTGAAAAATACGATATGCCCGTTATCTTCCATATGGGCGACGGTAAGTATCACGATTACGGCATTGTCGACGAGATCGGCCTTCCCCGTTTAGAAAAGGTGCTCGGTATGTTCCCGAATCTCATTTTCATCGGCCATTCGCAGAAGTTCTGGGCGGAGATCGGAAACGACGTAACCGAAGAAAACCGAAACGATTACCCGACGGGTAAAGTTACCCCGGGCAGAGTTCCGTATTTAATGGAAAAATACCCGAACTTACATTGTGACCTTTCAGCAGGAAGCGGTGCTAATGCTATGATGCGCGACCCTGAATATGCGGTAGAGTTTATGGAGAAATTTAGCGACAGACTTTATTTTGGTTGCGACATTACCTCACCGTGTGAGAATCCGCGCGAAGTGTATAAGCTCTCGGCATTTTTAGATGATTTGGTTGAGAGTGGCAAGCTCTCGCAAGAGGCATACAACAAAATCTGCCGCGAAAATGCACTTAAAATTTTAAATAAATAAGAACTGAGCCTTTCTTAAAGAAAGGCTCTTTTTTCAATATAAAATATTGTAAAAACGACTTTTCTTGCATTCAATTAGTTTTTTTCTATGGATTTTATTGACAAGAAAAATAGGCAGTCATATAATGAATATAGTTTTTGAAGGCAGGTGGGATTTCAAGTGCCGGCACGCTATTGCAGAAGCAGAATTACAACTAAAAAATTCACTAAATTTTTCTTTTTGAAATACCCCTTTTCTACCTGCCAGCGCATGTTTAAAAGCGGATACAGGCAGATAATGCATGTGCACGATTTTCCGCAAATATGGCTTTGCACAAGTGGCAAGCATTTGCATGAAATAAATGGCAAAAGCTTTATCTGCCATCGTGGTGACATTTTAATAATTCCACCCGGTGTTTCGCATTCGTTTGAAATGACACTTGGTGCTTCAAAATTGTATTGCATTGAGATGTCGCCCGAAATTTTCGCAAATTCAAATAATGATTTAAACACAATGTGTCATCTTTTTCTGGCGGCTCTATATGATAATTTCTCGCATCATTTTCACCTTTCGCAAGCTTCGTTTTTTTCAGCGCTTGATATTTGCAAAAAACTTTCTTTTGCAATTTGCGAAAAAGATGTATTTGAAAGCTTAGACAAGCTTTTTTCGCTCCCGGAATTTGAACTTAAAATTGACAAAACTATTGCAAAGAACCTTATAAATGAGAAAATATATCCAATTTTGCGTGTTTTATCTTATATTAACAATAACTTTTCGCAGAAAATAACAATTGACGAAATGCTAAAGCTATCAACACTCTGCCGCACGCATTTTTTTAAATATTTCAAGGCGCTAACCGGCTCATCCTTTTCCGCGTATCTGCAAGAAATACGCCTTGCTTATGCCTTTATTCTAATCGGAAATTCAAACTATCCGCTAAACCACATTGCAACGCTTTGTGGCTTTTCGGATGCATATTATATGACCAATTGCTATAAAAAATATATTGGTAAATCGCCACATCTCGAACGCCCTGCTGTGCGCGAGGCATTTGATATGGTAAAAGGGCAAAGAAATATGGAGGATAAAAATGGAAAACTTGTTAAAAAAGCTATACGATAATGCTGATATCGACTTTATAATCGATGAGAGTATCAAACTCACCGACATTGAATTTAAAGGCACATTCAACGAATACCGCGCGTCCGCAGAGCACACCTTTAACCTTTTAAAGGAAAGCGGAATTGACGCTGAATTTATAACCTTCCCCGCTGACGGAAAGACCGCGTATCAGGATTTCCGCTCACCGCTCGCGTGGGATGCAAATGTCGGCAAGCTCACGGTATTAAAATCCGAAATCCCGTTTGAAAACCCCGTGGTGGCAGACTTTACGCGTCACCCGTTCCACTTAATTAAAGGCTCCTCCTCAACCCCGAAGGGTGGTATTAAGGCTCGCCTTTTAACCGAAGAGCAGGTGCTTTCTGGTGCTGACGCAAAGGGTGCAATAGTTGTGTTCCCGAGTAATAAATTTGCAAGATCAGCCGCAATCACCCCGATGCTCGACCGTGGCGCAATCGGCTTTGTTTCAACCTGTATCGGCCGCGGTCAGGAGAAAAACACCCCCGACTGCATCGCTTGGTGTAACGCCGCAACGGACGACCATTCCCATTGGCATGTTCAAAGTGAGGATCGCCCTTTTGTCGGCTTTTCCGTCTCTCCGCGCGTTGGCGATAAGTTAAGAGAAGCATGTAGTGCAGGCGAAGTTGAAGTATTAGTCGAGAGCGACGGCAACCGTTATGTCGGCGAAATTGACGCGGTCTGCGGCTATATTGAAGGTAAATCTGATAAAGAAATCTGGCTTATCGCGCATCTTTTCGAGCCGTTTTTCGCAGATAACTCTTTAAGCGTAATTATGTCAATCGAGATTGCAAAGCAGATTAAGAAGCTTGGAAAGCCAAATTTTAGTGTCCGCCTTGTATTTTCAGCCGAGACCTACGGTCTTGCCGCCGTTTGGGATCATTATAAGGACTTATTACGCGGTAAAGTTCTCGGCGCAATTGATATCGACACGCCGCCGTCCTTTACCTATGATAAAAACTTCGATACGCGCTTTAACCCCTACTGCTCGCCGTTTTTTGGAAATTACATTTTCCTCGAATGTGCAAATGTATTTGAAGAAGTTTTCCCGAATACCGAGAGATTGGTGCGTTGCGTGACCGAGTTTGGCGACGATTTAATTATCGGCGACCCGACAATCGGAATCCCGACAATTTATTACGAAGAAGCCGAGTGCATCCATTGGCACAGCTCGCATTGGTCTTATGAATACATTGACCGCGATAAGGTGCGCCGCTCATACGCTTTTGCTGCTCTCTGGTCGATAACAATGGCATATTTAGACGAGGAAAGCGTCAAAAAGCTTTTACCGAAATGCGTTAAAATCGCGCAAAGTAGACTTGATACCTTCGCAAGTGAAGAGAATTCAAAAGAGCGTATGGAATACTTTTTAAACGGCGAAAGAGCCTATCTTTTAGACTTTAACCGCGCGGTTAGTATGCCCGAAATCGAATCTGCGGCGAATGAGCTTTCAATTTCGCCAAGCTTGAATCTCGAATTTAAGTCCGATGCGCTTAATAAGGTTAAAAATATTATTCCCCATCGTTTAACCGAGGGCTTCCCCTATGACCTTGCAAAGGTTCCGTTTGAAAAGAGAATTGCGCTTCCAAACGGTGTACTTTACGGTGCGTTTGCAACGATTCTTGCGAAGATGGACGGTGTTAAAAATTTATATGACATCATTTTTGAGGCATCCATCGAGCATCACCTTTCAACGCCGAATAACAATAACAAGTCAAATCACTTCGTTCCGCTGAGTGACGAGTTGATTGAGACCTATATTTCCGCAATTTACTACCTTGCGGAATACGGATACTTAAAATTAGAGGAGAAATAGCTATGTTTACAGATTTATTCAAAAAAATCGCAAACGTAAACGATAACGATTGGATTCTTTCAAACACCAAAAAATTAACCGCAATCGAGCGCGGTCAGACATTTAAAAATTACAAAGAGTCTGCAAAATATGTTTATAATTTATTAAAGGCAGAAGGCTTTGACACAGAAATTCTCACCTTCCCTGCCGACGGTAAAACCGTGTATCAGGATAAGAGAATGCCCCTTGCGTGGGATGCAACAGTGGGTAAAATGACGGTCGTTCGCTCCGCCATTCCGTTTAAAGACCCTGTAGTTGCTGACTTTTCAAAAGAGTCGTTTAACTTAATTAAGGGCTCTGTTTCAACTCCGGATGGTGGTATGCACACAAAACTCGTAACCGAACCGCAGATGTGGGCAGGCGAAGATGTAACGGGTGCTTTTGTATTGTTAGAGCCGGAAACACCTCCGCGTTCAGCGATTATCAGCGCACTTTTAGACCTCGGTGCTGTCGGCTTCGTTACCGACTATCTCTGCTGCGGAATTGATACGCCCGACTGCGTTCAGTGGGTAACCGCTGCAACGGATGACCACAACCATTGGCACGTGCAGAGTGAGGACCGCGACTTTATAGGCTTTTCCGTATCACCGCGCATCGGAAGAGCACTTCGCCATGCGGCTGTTGAAGGCCCGCTTGAGGTATTGGTTGAAAGTGACGGCCACCGCTATGAGGGAGAAATTGATGCAGTAACCGCGCTTATAAAAGGCGAAGATGAGCGTGAAATCTGGCTTACTGCACATCTTTACGAGCCACTGAGCGAAGATAATTCCCTCGGTGTTATGATGGCAATAAATACTGTCAAAAACCTTCAAAAACTAATTTCAGACGGAACTTTGCCTAAATTAAAGCATTCAATCCGTTTAGTTTTCGCGCTCGAATTCTACGGTTTTGCCGCAGTAGCAGACCACTTTGGCGGCAAATTGCACCACCATATCGGTGGTATAAATATTGACGGACTTCCGTGCAGTAAATGGAATGACAGCTGGCGCGTAGAAATTCCGCCGTATTCATCACCTTATTGCGGAATTTCGGTAATCGAGGCGGTTTTTGATTCATACTTAAAAGATAATTGCGTAGCTTATGATGTGTGTTTCTCTGACGATTCCTTCCTCGGTGACTCGACTACCGGTCTCCCGACAATCTGGCCAAGGATGTCTAAATCTATTTACGACTATCCGTGGCACAGTTCAATTCAGAACGATAAAGATTATCTTGTTCCGTCACTTGTCGAAAACGTGCAGGTTGTCCTTACCTCCTGGGCAGCTGTCATGGCGACAGGCTACAAGGCAGAGGAAATTTTAGCCTTTGCAGTTAAAGAAGCGCAGAAAAGGCTTGATAAATGTGATAACAAATCGCGCGAGAGTGTAATACTCCACTTAAACGGTGAAAAGGCGCGCATCGCAGATTTTTCTAAGCTTTGCGACGGTTCTGAGGAGGCAGCAAATAAACTCACAGCAACTTGGGATAACGAAGATAGTATCACTTCAAAATGGCTTGAGTACGCACGCGGAATTGTCGTAAAGCGCGAGACTCTCGGCCTTCCCTATGACCTGATAAATGCCCCGTATGAGGAAAGACGTGCCCTTCCCGACGATGTTCTTTACGGCACGTTTGGTTGTGTGCTCTCCGAATTTGACGGTGTTAAGAACCTTCGTGATTGCATCGTAAATGCGTTTTTTAACTGCAATACTGCTTTAAATGACGGCATTGTTAAAAAATGCGTTGATGCGATTTTCTACCTTGCAAATTACGGCTACC
>JAZPZP010000066.1:0-2466 GCA_045544695.1 Eubacteriales bacterium
CATAGTAAATAGAAAAAAAGCATAAAAGGAGAAACCGTGCAATAGTTCCCGATGCACAGTATGATATATAGAAGCCGAGCGCGTCAAACAATCCCCAGATACGCTTTTTCATATATTTTACTTCCCTGTCTTTTTAATTTCCTGCCAATATTTGTCGTTTGCCTGCTCAAATTTATTGTCGCCTGCAACGTAATAGCGTTTATCTTTAATTTCATCGGGCAGATACTGCTGATCCACCCAGTGATTTTCAAACGAGTGCGGATACTTGTATGTAAGCCCTCTTCCGAGCTTTTCTGCACCCGAATAATGAGCATCCTTGAGATGTGGCGGCACGTCACCGCACTTACCGCTTCTAATATCCGCCATCGCATCGTCAATCGCGCAAATCGCGCTGTTCGACTTTGGTGCGGTGGCTAAAAGAATTACCGCCTGAGAGAGCGGAATTCTCGCCTCCGGAAGCCCGAGTTCACGCGCTGCATCAATACAGGATTTGACAATACTCACCGCCTGCGGATACGCAAGGCCAATGTCTTCACACGCGCAAACGAGTACTCTCCTGCACGCTGAAATTAAATCGCCCGCCTCTAAAAGTCTTGCAAGGTAATGAACTGCCGCATCAGCATCCGACCCGCGAATTGACTTTTGAAGCGCTGACATAATGTCGTAATGCGCGTCCCCGTCGCGGTCATAAAAGGTCGCGCCCTTCTGGGCAATCGCCTCGGCATCTTCCATCGTAACGGTTTTAACCCCGTCGATTACCTTAGCGTTATCCGAGAGAAGCTCAACCGATACAAGCGAGCGACGCACGTCACCGCCGGATGCCTTTGCAATAAAAGCTATAACCTCATCGGAAACCGAAATACTTTCATCGACAATACTAAACCCACGCCTTACCGCGCGTTCAATTTCTTTTGATGAAATGTGCTTGAATTCAAAAACAGTTGAGCGCGAAAGCAGCGCATTATAAACATAAAAATACGGATTTTCGGTAGTGGACGCAATAAGCGTAATCTTACCGTTTTCCATAAATTCAAGAAGCGACTGCTGTTGTTTTTTATTGAAATACTGAATCTCATCGAGATACAAAAGAACTCCCTCGGGTGCAAGAAGCGAATCGAGCTGTGCTATGATTTCCTTAATGTCGGAAATTGACGCGGTTGTAGCGTTTAATTTATAGAGCTTTCGGTTGGTTTTGTTCGCAATAATGTTCGCAACTGTTGTCTTTCCCGTGCCCGACGGGCCGTAAAAGACCATGTTTGGAATATTCCCCGACTCAATTATGCGCCGAAGCATCCCGTTTTTACCCAAAATATGCTCCTGACCGACAACATCATCCAAGCCGTTCGGTCTTATTTTATCTGCAAGCGGACGATACACCTATTTCACCTCTATTCGGAAAGAAAAGCCCCAAAATTAAACATTTTGAGGCTTTAATTTTTATTTTCTTAAATTATTCGTAAAGCGGATACTTGTCGCAAAGAGCATTTACGCACTCGCGGATATAATCCTGCTTCTCCTCAAAATTGGTTGCAGTCAAGTGAATAAGGCGAGCGATCTCAGCCATATCCGACTCATTAAATCCGCGGGATGTAGCCGCCGGAGTACCGATACGGATACCGCTTGTTACAAACGGGCTCTCCGGATCGTTCGGAATAGTGTTCTTGTTAACGGTAATCTGAACCTGATCAAGACGCTTTTCAAGTTCCTTACCTGTTAAGCCAAACTTACGGAGGTCAACGAGCATAAGGTGGTTATCTGTACCGCCTGATACAAGGTCAAAGCCACAAGCCACAAGTGCATTTGCAAGAGCCTTAGCGTTAGCAACAACTCTCTCCTGATATTCTTTGAATGCCGGAGTTAAAGCTTCGCCGAAGCAAGCAGCCTTAGCAGCGATAATGTGCATAAGCGGGCCGCCCATAGTTCCCGGGAAAACAGCCTTGTCGATCTGCTTTGCAAGCTCAGCCTTGCACATGATGACACCGCCGCGCGGACCTCTGAGAGTCTTATGAGTTGTAGTTGTAACAACGTCTGCATACGGAACCGGATTCGGATGAAGTCCTGCAGCAACAAGACCTGCAATATGCGCCATATCAACCATAAGGTATGCGCCGACAGAATGAGCAATATTTGCCATACGCTCAAAGTCAATGGTACGCGCATAAGCGGAAGCACCTGCAATGATCATCTTCGGCTTGTGCTCATTTGCCATAGCCTCAAGCTTATCATAGTCGATTCTGTGAGTTTCCGGATCAACGCCGTAAGGAACGATGTTGTAATACTTACCGGAAATGTTAACCGGGCTGCCGTGAGTTAAGTGACCACCCTCGTTTAAGTTCATACCGAAAACGGTCTCACCCGGATTTACGAGTGCAAAATAAACTGCCATGTTAGCAGAAGCACCCGAATGCGGCTGAACATTAGCGTGCTCAGCGCCGAAAAGCTTCTTTAAACGCTCAATTGCAAGTG
>JAZPZP010000067.1:0-9875 GCA_045544695.1 Eubacteriales bacterium
CAGCAGGCAATTGAGCTTGCTACCAAGGTTTTGCTCAACGAAGGTGACACGATTTTATGCGAAGCTCCGAGCTTTATTGGCTCGCTCAACGCGTTCCGCTCATATAAGGTTAATCTCGTCGGCATACCGATGGATAAAGACGGTATGGATATGGATGTCTTGGAGACTATGCTCAAAACTCAGCCGAATGTCAAGCTTATCTATACAATCCCGACATTCCAGAATCCGTCGGGCTGCACCCTTACTTTAGAGCGTCGCCGCAGAATGCTTGATCTTGCTGAGCAGTACAATGTATTTATTTTAGAGGACAACCCATATTTTGAGCTTCGCTACACGGGTGAACATGTTCCGACGATCAAGAGCTTGGATGAAACAGGAAGAGTTATCTATTCCGGTTCATATTCAAAAGTTTTAGCTCCGGGTATCCGCGTCGGTTTCGCTTGCGCTCATCGCGATATTATTTCAAAAATGACCGTTTGCAAGCAGGTTTCCGATGTACATACAAATCTCTTCTTCCAGATGATTTGCGCTGAGTACTTAAACACCTGCGATATTGATGCTCACATTGAAAAAATTAAAAAGATTTATTCAGAGCGACTGAATGTTATGGCTGATGCAATCGACGCGGGCTTTGAAGGCAGAGCGCGATACATCCGACCGGAAGGCGGTATCTTCCTTTGGTGCACTCTTCCTGAAGGATATGACAGTATGGAATTCTGCCGTCTCTGCGGTGCTTCCAAGGTTGCAGCAGTGCCGGGCAACTCCTTCTCGGTTAATGAAAGCGAGGTTGTTCCGACTTTCCGCTTAAACTTCTCGCTTCCTAACAATGAAACAATCCGCCGTGGCATAGATATTATGTCTAAGGTTCTTGCAGATTATGTTAAATAAGAAATCAGGTGCAATATAATGGATCAGAACGAACGAAAAAAAATAGTATTCTCCGGCGTTCAGCCCTCCGGTAACATTTCACTCGGAAATTATATCGGTGCACTTAGAAACTGGGTTGATATGCAGGATATTTATAACTGTCTCTACTGCGTTGTTGATATGCACGCTATTACTGTCCGTCAGGACCCGAAAAAGCTCCGTGAGCAGACTCTTTCACTTCTCGCACTTTACATTGCCTGCGGTCTTGACCCGGAAAAGAATATTATGTACATCCAGAGCCATGTTCCGCAGCACGCAGAGCTTTCCTGGATACTCAATTGCTACACTATGTTCGGCGAACTTTCGCGTATGACTCAGTTTAAGGATAAGTCATCAAAGCATGCTGACAATGTTAATGCAGGTCTTTTTGACTATCCGGTTCTTATGGCGGCAGATATTCTTTTGTATAAGACGGATTTAGTTCCGATTGGCCAGGATCAGAAGCAGCATTTAGAGCTTGCTCGCAATGTTGCAGAGCGTTTTAACGGCGTTCACGGCAATACCTTTACCGTTCCCGAACCCTATATTCCAAAGGTTGGTGGCAGAATTATGAGTCTTGCCGAGCCTGAAAAGAAGATGTCAAAGTCAGATGAAAACGAAAATGCAATCGTTTTACTTTTAGATAAGCCTGAGGCTATTATGAAGAAGTTTAAACGCGCGGTGACCGACAGTGAAGCGGTCGTTGAATATCGCGAGGGTAAGCACGGCATCAATAACCTTATGACTATCTACTCAATCGCTACCGGCAAGACTATGGACGAAATTACCGCCGAGTTTGCAGGTCGCGGCTATGGCGACTTCAAGGTAGCTGTTGGTGAATCTGTCGTCGAGATGCTCCGCCCGATTCGCGAAAAAACCGAGGAGCTCTTAAAGCATCCCGATTATCTGGAATCAATTTATAAAAATAACGCTCAGCGTGCAAGTGTTCTTGCTGAGCGCACGATGGAAAAGGTTCGCAAAAAGGTCGGATTTGTTAAAAAGTAAGAGGGGTTTATTATGCTCGTTATAGATATTAAATTTATTCTTCTTGCGATTGCGGCGTTTGTGATCGCATCCGTTCTTTCCTTTGCAAGCACACCGCTTGTTAAATTGCTTGCCGAGAAAGTCGGTGCGGTTGATGTTCCGAAGGATGACCGCCGTATGCACAAAAAGCCAATTCCGAGAATGGGCGGTCTTGCGATATTCTTAGGTTTTCTATTCGCAGTAATTCTCTTCGTGGATATTTCGGTTCAGCTCAGAGGTATGCTGATCGGTGCAATTGTTATAGTTATCTTAGGAATTGTAGATGACATCATCCCACTACCTGCGCTTTTAAAGTTCGTAGTTCAGATAGTTGCTGCATACATCGTTGTCGCGCATGGTACTGTTATCAATACATTTACAAATCCTAACATTTTCAGTGCAGATCCATACATCGACCTCGGTGTTCTGTCAATTCCGATAACGATTATCTGGATTGTTGCAATAACAAATGCAGTTAACTTAATTGATGGGCTTGACGGTCTTGCCGTCGGTGTTTCATCAATTGCTTCTTTTTCACTTCTTTTGATTGCAATTTTCTTACCCGAGTATAACATCGCAATTCTTATGGCAGCACTTGCAGGTGCGTGTATAGGCTTTATGCCTTATAACTTAAACCCTGCTAAAATTTTTATGGGCGATACAGGCTCAACATTTTTAGGTTTTGTCTTAGCCTGCGTTTCAATTCAGGGACTATTTAAGTTCTACGCGCTCGTATCATTTGCTGTCCCCTTCCTTATTTTAGGCCTTCCGCTTTTTGACACACTGTTCGCCATTATCCGAAGACTTTTAAAGGGTCAGAATCCGATGAAGGCAGACCGCGGTCATGTTCATCACCGTCTCATTGATATGGGTTTTAACCAGAAACAGACGGTTACAATTCTTTATGTAATGAGCGGTCTTTTAGGCCTTGCGGCAGTCGTTTTAGCAACTACGGGTGAGCTTCGCGCGCTGATGCTAATCTTCGCATTAGTACTTGCCTTGGTACTCGGTGTTAAAATCTATATGGATTCAAAACACATAAATGACGATGATAAAAACGAATAACAAAAACCACCTTGCATGTGCAAGGTGGTTTTTTCATTTATATTTCGCCTTCGTGCTTTTTAGCTTTCTTCTTTTCGGGTGTAAGTGCCGCTTCTCCATTCAAATACATCGCAACAAGACCGAGCAGCACCATAATAACCGACAGATAAATTATAATCGGGAAAATTTTCTTATATATTACCGTGCAAATAGTTGTTGCTATATCCCCACCGATTATAAGTGCAACGATATACCCAAAAAAGGCTAGACCGCCGGCAAAAAGTGAAATCATAATACCATATCCAAAAATAGTTTTAAGTATATTGGAAAGCTTCTTGCAAAATTCTTTCATAGTCTCTCCTCCTTACAGTCCGAAAACAGGTATCCAACCCATAAGAATAACTACCTGCATAACGAACTGAGCAGCTACCCACCACAAGTTATTCTTAAATGTCTTGCCAAAGTCAGACTCGGCAATGGTCATTCCCGCATACATACCAAGTCCGAGTGGTGGTGTAATTCCGCACATAACTCCGCAGATACACGGAAGCATGGCAGCTGCAAGCAGCGGGTTTACCCCAACTCCTGCAAGTAGTGTAATGAACACCGGTCCAAAGATAACAACCTGAGAAGAACCCGGTACGACCATTCCCATAACACAAGTTATCGCGCATATCGCTAAAACCATTCCGAGCTTTCCGAAGTTCCAGGTCGCCATAACCTCGCCTAATGACTCAGCTACACCAAGATCTGAAAACATTGCGCCAATCATATATCCGAATACGCAAACTCCGATAGCCGGAGAAATTGATTTAACACCGTTTGCAAACATCTCTGCAAGCTTGCTTGGTGTAACGGTGGATTTATCCTTTACAATCAGGCAGGCATAAATAGATGATATACCCGCAACAAATAACAGAACGGACTTCGACAGGTACTTAGCACCATCCGCACCAAGACGGGAAACAAAGAAATTGTCAGCAAAAGCGGCATCAAGAATAAATGGAAGAAGGATGATAACCGGTAAGAACAATGCCTTCCATCCCGCCTTTAAAGTTTCTTTCAAATCCGGTAGTTCTTCCTTGCTCATAGGCTTAACATTATAATGCTTACAGAATGCCCACACCATAATAAGACGCTGAGCAATGAACCAAAGAGAAATGCCCCAAAGAACAATCCAGAACTGTCCCTGTGATACTTCAGCAATTCCTGCTCCTGCAGCAAAGGTGGTAAACGCTGCCATTGCGGCTACAATGTTGGAAGACGGCGGAATCATATTGCCGAGGTAACTTGAATTGGACTCAATATTGGCAGCGAGCTCAGACGGAAACCCCGAGCGCTTCATAGCGGGAATAGTGAGTGTTCCCGTTGCCATAACATTTCCCGGTCCGGATCCTGAGAGCGCACCCATAAACGCACTTGCAATTACCGCAGTATAGCCTGCACCGCCGCGTATACGACCAATCAATGAAAGAATGACAGCAATACAGCTGTCAACAATTTTTGTTCTCGTCAATATAATTGACATTGCGACAAATGCGACCATCGAATACAACAGCGAGGTAGACAATCCTTCATTGATGTAGTCAAGCACATTGCTCCATGTTCCCGTAACACCAAGAAGAACGACAAACGCAAGTAAAACTGCCTCGTAAACCGGCCTCTTGATGACCAAGAACCAAATACAGATTACCAGAAGCATAATGCCCAGATAGAGTAAAGATTCCATGCCAATTCCTCCTTTTGAGTAAAAAGTTATAATATGTATTACTGATATGGTATAGTGTAGCACTTATATTCGCTTTTGTCAATACCATTTATAACTTTTTGGCAATATCATATTGACTTTTATTATTAAAAAGGTTATCTTAATATCAGAATATAAAGGTGGTATACATTATGAATACAAAGCAAATTCAGTATGCTCTCGCACTTTCAGAAACACTTAATTTTTCTCAGGTGGCCGAGAAGCTTGGCATTACCCAGCCCGCACTTAGTAAACAAATACTGCATCTTGAAAAAGAGCTGGGAGTCAAATTATTTGACCGCAACCACACTCCTCTTAAGTTAACTCCAGCCGGTGAATACTTCGTTCGCAACGCACGCGAATTAGTGTATAAAGAAGAACAGCTGCACAAAGCTCTGTCTCAATTCAGTACCGGAGAAAGCGGCAATCTGGTAATCGGTGTAACTCCCTTCCGAAGTCTTTACCTTATGCCTGAGCTTGTAAAAAAAATCCGCACACGCTATCCCGGTGTATGCGTGTCGCTCCACGAAGTGCCAAGTCCTCAGCTGCGAAAAGACGCAATAGATGGAAAGTGTGACTTTGCGATAATTAATCTTCCTGTTGACACCTCCCTTCTTGATGTAATTCCGCTTGAGGCAGACACATTGGTCCTTGCTGTACACAAATCATTGACTGACAAGCTTCCCTCTGCAACCGAGGGAGAATATCCCACAATAGATTTTGTCGAAGCAAAAGACTTGCCTTTTGTTGTATTGAGTCAAGGTCAAGAGCTTCGTCAGCTCTTTGATAAGTTGTGTGCTGCTGCGGATTTCCATCCAACAATTTCTGCCGAGGTTATGGGGGTCGCTTCAGCGCGAGCTATGGCACAAGCGGGAATCGGTGCAACTTTACTACCGCTTCAATTTGTTCACGACCGCACTTTTGACAATAATCTTTCCTTATATGTTGTCAAAAACAGCATCTATTCGCGTCAGCCTGCAATCGTGACAAGGCGCGGTCAATTCCGCAGTCCTTATGCTGACTATGCTATTCATTTATTGACCGAATCAAATAAATAAAAAATGGCAATACATAAGTATTGCCATTTTTTGTTTTATACTTGTTCGTCATTCAGATTTAAGAATCTTGCTAAGATACTGACCTGTATACGATTTTTTGCACTTTGCAACCTTTTCAGGTGTTCCCGTACACACAACAGTTCCGCCGCGGTCTCCACCCTCCGGACCTAAGTCGATTATATAATCGGCAGTTTTGATGACATCAAGATTATGCTCGATTACAACATCGGTATTGCCTGCATCGACAAGGCGCTGAAGCATTTCGATAAGCTTATGAACATCGGCAACATGAAGACCTGTTGTCGGCTCATCTAAAATATAAATCGTCTTACCCGTACTTCTCTTTGCAAGCTCGGTTGCAAGCTTAACACGCTGTGCCTCGCCTCCTGAAAGTGTTGTTGATGACTGACCGAGTTTGACATAGCCGAGACCGACTTCGCAGAGTGTTTCAATCTTTCGCGCAATCTTTGGTAAATTCGAGAAGAAATCGCGCGCCTCCTCGCACGTCATATCAAGTACTTCATAAATATTCTTGCCCTTATACCGTACCTCAAGCGTCTCACGGTTATATCTCTTTCCTCCGCACACGTCACACGCGACATAGATATCGGGTAAGAAATGCATCTCGATTTTAACAAGGCCGTCGCCTGCACACGCTTCACATCTGCCTCCGCGCACGTTAAACGAAAATCTGCCAGCGGTATATCCGCGCATTTTCGCATCAGGAGTCTGCGCGAAAAGCTCTCGTATATCGTTAAACACACCCGTATATGTCGCAGGATTAGAACGCGGTGTTCTTCCGATTGGCGACTGGTCAATGTCGATTACCTTATCTAAGTGTTCAAGGCCTTCCATTGACTCAAACTTACCGGTTCGCATCTTCGCGCGGTTTAACTGCACCGCGAGGTTTTTATGCAAAATCTCGTTTACAAACGATGATTTTCCCGAGCCGGACACACCTGTTACGCAGGTAAAGGTTCCGAGCGGAATTTCAACATCAATGTTTTTAAGATTGTTCTCACTCATACCGAAAACCTTAAGCTTTTTGCCGTTGCCTGATCTTCTATCCTTCGGAACGGGAACTCTTTTTTTACCGGATAAATACTGGCCGGTAATTGATTTTTCACACGCTTCGATATCGTTCGCATCTCCTGCACAGACGATTTCACCGCCGTGCACACCCGCACCCGGTCCGACGTCAATGATATAGTCCGCTGCGCGCATAGTATCCTCATCGTGCTCGACCACGAGAAGAGTGTTTCCAAGATCGCGAAGATTTTTGAGCGTTCCGAGAAGTTTATCGTTATCCCTCTGATGCAAACCGATCGAAGGCTCATCCAAAATGTACAATACACCCATAAGCGATGAACCTATCTGCGTTGCAAGGCGGATTCGCTGACTTTCACCGCCCGAGAGTGTTCCTGCTGAGCGCGAAAGCGTTAAATATTCAAGACCAACACTCTTTAAAAATCCGAGTCTCTCACAGATTTCTTTTAAAATCTGCTCTGCAATTTTAAGCTCACGCTCGGTAAGTGTTTCTTTAAGATTCTCAATAAAATCGAGTTCGTCCTTAATTGACATATCGGTAAAATCAGCAATATTCATACCGCCAACTGTTACCGCAAGCGCTTCCTTTTTAAGGCGCTTGCCCTTACAGGTCGGACAGGTTATGTTAGACATATACTCCTCAATATCTGCGCGCATAGCCTCACTTTTTGACTCGTGATAACGGCGTTCGATGTTCGTAATAACTCCGTCAAAGCTCTGCGTATATGTGCCTTTACCGTAGGATTTATCATAGCTGAGCTCAATTTTATCCTTACCTGTTCCGTATAAAATTTTATCAACAACACTGTCGGGCAAATCCTCAATCGGTGTATTCAAATCAAAGTTGTAGAACTTAGCAAGACCGTCATAATACATACGGGCAATCGTTCCCGGGTCGGCGTGTACCCAACCGGTAACATTAATTCCACCCTCTAAAATTGAGAGCTTCTTATTCGTAATGATAAGTTCAGGATCGACCTTTAACCAAGTACCAAGTCCCGTACAATCAGGGCACGCACCGTAAGGATTGTTAAACGAAAAAAGGCGCGGAGTGAGTTCTTCAATACTTATTCCGCAATCGTCGCACGCATAGTTCTGCGAAAAGAGAAGCTCTTCTCCACCGATTACATCAATAATAACGATTCCGCCGGCAAGAGAAGCCGCAATTTCAACAGAGTCCGTAATTCGGGTCTGTGCTTCTGCCTTAACTACAAGTCGGTCAACAACAATTTCTATATTATGCTTTTTGTTTTTATCAAGCTTTATCGTTTCACTCAAGTCGTAAATACTGCCGTCAACACGAACTCGGACATAGCCCGATTTTGCCGCGTCCTCAAACACCTTTGCATACTCACCTTTGCGTGCGCGAACAACCGGGGCAAGCACCTGGAATTTAGTACCCTCAGGCAATTTCATAATCTGGTCGATAATCTGGTCAATCGTCTGCTGTTTTATCACCTTGCCGCACTTAGGACAATGCGGTGTGCCGACGCGCGCCCACAAAAGGCGCAGATAGTCATACACCTCGGTCACAGTACCGACGGTTGAACGCGGGTTCTTGGACGTTGTTTTCTGGTCAATTGAAATCGCAGGCGAAAGACCTTCGATATAATCGACATCAGGCTTTTCCATCTGGCCTAAAAAAAGGCGTGCATAAGATGAAAGCGACTCGACATATCTTCTCTGCCCCTCGGCATAAATCGTGTCAAACGCAAGACTCGATTTGCCCGAACCGGAAAGACCTGTAATTACAACAAGCTTGTCTCTCGGAATTTCAACGTCAATATTCTTGAGATTGTGCTCTCTCGCACCCTTTACTAAAATATTATCACGCATTTACTTCTCTCCTTCACCGCGCAGCTCGATAATACGGTCGCGCAGCATAGCGGCATATTCAAATTCAAGCATTTTAGCCGCTTCCTTCATATCAGCTTCGAGTTTTGCAATCATTTCAGCGCGCTCGGAAGCTTTAAGCTTCTTGCTATCCTTAGCACTTTCTGCACTCTTTGATATTTCAATAAGCTCGTGAACATTTTTCTTAATCGTTTTCGGAACAATGCCGTGTTCTTCGTTAAACGCCATCTGGAGTTCCCTGCGGCGATTGGTTTCCTCAATAGCACGCGCCATGGAATCAGTTATTTTATCAGCGTACATTATAACCTTGCCGTGGTCATTTCGCGCAGCTCTTCCTATCGTCTGAATAAGAGAGGTCTCACTTCTTAAAAAGCCCTCTTTATCCGCATCTAAAATAACAACAAGCGAAACCTCAGGAATATCGAGGCCCTCTCGAAGAAGGTTAATTCCGACAAGAACATCAAATGTTCCAAGTCGCAAATCGCGTATAATTTCCATTCGTTCAATCGTTGCGACATCATGGTGTAAGTATTTAACTTTAATACCGACATTTTCAAGATATCCGGTTAAATCCTCAGCCATCTTTTTTGTAAGCGTGGTTGCTAAAACGCGCTCACCCATTGCTACGCGCGCGTTTATTTCACCGATTAAGTCATCAATCTGACCTTCAATCGGGCGGACATCTATTTCAGGGTCTAAAAGTCCCGTCGGGCGGATTACCTGCTCGACAACCTGAGCTGAGCGGGAACGCTCATACTCGCCCGGTGTTGCCGAAACATAAACCGCCTGATTTATATGTTCGTTAAATTCTTCAAAATTAAGCGGACGGTTATCAAATGCTGACGGCAGACGGAAACCGAAATTAACAAGGGTTTCCTTTCGCGCGCGATCCCCCGCGTACATCCCGCGCACCTGCGGAAGCGTAACGTGAGACTCATCCACTACGAGAAGAAAGTCTTTCGGGAAATAGTCAAGCAAGGTATAAGGCGGGCTGCCAGCTTCCCTGCCGCTTATAATTCTCGAATAGTTTTCGATTCCGTTGCAGTAGCCGATTTCCTGCATCATTTCTATATCATAAAGTGTTCTCTGGCGAATTCTCTGCGCCTCAATAAGCTTTTCCTGTTCGGTAAAAATTTTAACCTGATCTTCCATCTCAGCTTCAATCTCTTCCATTGCACGCGCCATTTTTTCAGGCG
>JAZPZP010000068.1:0-4185 GCA_045544695.1 Eubacteriales bacterium
CTTAAAACTTATTCAGAGTATTTTGCATTTGAGGTGAATGATTATGTACGAGTACACATATCTTGAAGAAAAACCATATGACCGTTCCACTTGGAAGAAAATTAAAACGACGAGAAGATATCTTCATCCGCCGCGTGCCGAGCGTCTTTTTACGCTCTGGCCTGAGGGTAAAATTATTTTTGGCGATGAGATTGACGGCTCTGATGTTGTTGATAAAAAGCAGGGTTATGAATATTACCATACTTTGATCAGCTGCGGAATGTGGCTTCTATACGGAAGTGAGCGCAAGCAGTTTGACTTTAAGGCGGTTAAGTATTTAATCACCGAAGATGGCGCACCTATTCACGGAGTTGAGCACAAGGTTGGCGACCTTACAGTTACCGAAGAAGCGTTCTGTGATATTGCGCGTCTTGCAACCTGCTTTGTAAAGGTAACGCTTAAAAATACGGGAAGTGAAGAACTCTCCGACAAGGTTAGCATGGTGCTTCGCACGGGTCTTGAAGGCGGCACGGATACAGAGCTTGTTGCCGGCGGTTGCGACGGATATCGCAGCTACAATCCGCAAATTGAAAAGTGGTATGAATGGTTCCCATCAACCTGGCACGAGAAAAATGGAGTTTACACCGATGGCGACAGATCTCTTCGTGTTTCAGGCGATGTTGCGCCTATTTGGGACGATGAAAACGGAGCGATTGATTTTAACTACACACTTAAACCGGGAGAGAGTGTAACACTTTTCTTTATGCTAAACCGCGGTGAAAAGACGGAAATTAATTACGATGCAGAGATATCTGCTGCAAAGAAATTCTGGGAGGCAGAGCTTTCAAGAATAAACAAACTTCCGAAGAAAATTTCTGATGATGCGGGCAAGATGAAGATGATTCGCCACTTCGTGGCTCAGCTTTTACAGTGCTTTACATATCCGGTCGGCAAGGATTATCTTTTGTGGCGACAGGGCGGTCTTCAGCGCATAATCTGGCCGAGTGAGGCGGATGTCTGCTTTGAGGCACTCTCTCAGATCGGCGATTTCTACGAATATACACAAGATATACTTGACACTTATTTTAATGTTATGCAGAACGATGAAGGCGAAATTATCAACATCGGTATTTATTGGGCAAACATTACGGGTGGCGTGCTTTTCTCACTTGCAAAGCACTGCGAAAATTATGGCGATGCGGGAAGAAAAACTTTTGATAAATATCGCGATGCCGCTATGCGTGCATTCGATTGGATGAAGAACACCCGCCGTTCCACAATCGGAAATGACAAGCTTGTCGAGGGTATTTTCCCGCCGCTTCGCAACAGCGACTGGGAGCAGGTAATTCAGGAATGGGCAAGTTGTGACGCATTTAATATTCACCACTTAAAGCCGTTTGTTGAGCTTTTGGAACGTTACAATGACCCGCGCGCTTCTGAAGTTCGCGAGGAATATGAAGAATATATCAAGGTTATGAAAAAGCATATGAAGCCGATTTTGGATAAGGCAGAGGGCGAGGATGATTTGTATATTCCGAAGATTCCGGTTGGCGATGATAAGCGCTATGTTGTCGATGAGCTTATGCCGCTTTTGAGTTATGCAGAGCATGTGCGCGCAGGTGTAATTGATAACGTCGAGGATTTAAAGCGTATGCACAATTGGGCAATTAAGGCGAATCGTTATAACGGAGGTCTGACGGGCCGCATGATTTCAGGCTCATCGCGTCATTGCTGGTATCTGTCGTTTAACGATTTGCGCTGGTTCCAGTCGTGGGAGAAATTCGGTGAGATTGACAGAATGAAAGAAATCTATGAGGACCAGCTTCGCTGGGGTGTAACCGATGAGTATTATATGGTCGAGCGATTTGACGAGACAGATCCGTACTTCCTGCCGTGGAGTCCGAATGCGAGCGCAATGGCGAGAGTGATTATTATGATGCTCAGCCTTTTTAAAGATTAATAAAAAAGAGGTGGAACTTCCACCTCTTTTTTTTATACTGTAATAAAGAATTGACTTTTAAAGTTAATTACAGTATAATTTAATACTATAATTGGCATAAAATAAAGGAGATTTGAAATAAATGAAATTAGGTATAGTAGGTTTACCGAATGTCGGTAAGAGTACGCTTTTTAACGCGATTACAAATGCAGGTGCTGAGAGTGCAAACTATCCGTTCTGTACAATTGACCCGAATGTCGGCGTTGTAACGGTACCGGATGAGCGCCTTGATGTGCTCGCTGAGATGTATAATCCGAAGAAAATCACTCCGGCAATCGTTGAGTTTGTTGACATTGCAGGCTTAGTTCGTGGCGCATCAAAGGGTGAGGGTCTTGGTAACAAGTTCTTATCCCACATCCGCGAGGTTGACGCTATAGTCCACGTTGTAAGATGCTTTGAGGATACAAACATTATTCACGTTGAGGGCTCGGTTGATCCGCTTCGTGATATTGAAACGATATCTTTAGAGCTTATTTTATCCGATATCGAGATGTTGGATCGCCGAATCGACAAAGCTAAAAAACTTGCAAAGGGCGATAAGAAGTATAACGTTGAGGTCGAACTTTTGGAGCGTCTTCACGGTCATTTTGACGAGGGCAAGAGCGCGCGCACATTTGATGCAACCGATGATGAGTGGACGATAATCAACGATATTGACCTTCTCTCTACAAAGCCTGTTATCTATGCGGCTAATATGTCAGAGGAAGATTTTACCTCTGGTATTGACTCAAATGTTTATTATAATAAAGTTAAAGAATTTGCAGCAAGCGAGGGTGCTGAAGCACTTCCTATATGTGCAAAGCTTGAGCAGGATATTTTAGAGCTTGAGGAAGACGAAAAAGCTCTCTTCTTGGAAGAGCTTGGACTTGAAAAATCAGGTCTTGACCGTCTTATCCAAGTTTGTTATTCGCTCCTCGGTCTCATTTCATACTTAACCGCAGGTGAACCTGAAGTCAGAGCGTGGACGATTACAAAGGGTACTCGCGCACCACAAGCTGCTGGTAAAATCCACAGTGACTTTGAGCGTGGCTTTATTCGCGCTGAGGTAATTCATTTTGATGACCTTGTCGCTTGTAAGACTATGGTTGCGGCTAAGGAAAAAGGCTTGGTTCGCAGTGAGGGTAAGGAATATGTCGTTCGCGACGGCGACATTATTCTCTTCCGCTTTAATGTTTAAAATTTCCTGAATAAGTCGTGAACAGCTCGGCGATAATAGTAGCGGAGGTGTTCACCGGATATGAAAAATCAAAACGCCTTTTTGAGGCAAATTTCGAAGAACGGATTATACATAATCCTGTTCCTCTGCGTTCTGGCAGTCGGAATTTCGGGTTATGTAATGTATCGTGTGCAGGAGGAAGAAGTTCCGACTGCCGAGGAAGTTTTGCAGGTAGAAGAGCCGGTTTTTGAATATGAACCGATTGTGATACCTGAAGAGCCTGTAGTAGCTCAGGAAAAACCAAAGGATAACGAGAACCCGGCAGAGGTTCCGGTTTTAAACTTGAAGCCGTCTTATGTAACTGCAGTACGCGGCGAGATTTTAAATGCCTTTACCGGTGATGAAATGGTTAAAAGCAAGACCTTTGGTGATTGGCGCACTCACGCGGGAATTGATATTTCTGCAAAAATTGGAAGTGAGGTCTGCGCGATTTCGGATGGTACGGTTAAGGATGTTTATGAGGATGCCCTTATGGGTCATACGGTAGTTATTGAGCATAAGGAAGTAATCAGTAAGTACTCGAATTTATCCCCTGAGATTACTGTTAAAAAAGGCGATAAGATAACTGTAGGAACGGTTATCGGTGAAGTAGGGAGCAGCGCTGCCGGCGAATGTATGGAGGTTGAACATCTCCACCTCGAGGTTTTGCGTGATGGGGTACAGGTTGACCCTATGAGTTTGGTCGAATAGGAAAGAGTCTTGGTTTTACACCAAGACTCTTTTTAATATAAAAATCCAGGCTGCATTTCATTTGTTAAGAAAAAAGTTTGCAAAATAGTGAAGATATAAAATAAAAAAATCCATTGATATTTTTAGAGTTTATGATAAAATATATTTTTAATAATAGAATTAGGCAAAAAATAAATAGAAAATGCTAAGCAAAATTTTAAAACTTGTATTATGATTATAATACAAGGCTTCCATAGCTTTCCGTGAAGCCTTATAAAAGTAAAGGGGAGGGAAGTTTGGATGAGTAGAATAATTAACTTCC
>JAZPZP010000069.1:0-4437 GCA_045544695.1 Eubacteriales bacterium
GTCTGTGTACCCTCGGGGATTGAATATTTAACCTTACCGTCAAGAGTCGGCACTTCAATCTCAGCGCCAAGTGTCGCCTGAGCATAAGTAATCGGCACTTCACAAAGCACATTTGTGCCATCGCGCGTTAAAATGCTGTGCGGTCTTACATTAATATTAATAAGTAAATCTCCGCTCGGTCCGCCGTTTGTTCCGGCATTACCCTCGCCACGAAGTGAAATTGTCTGCCCGTGGTCGATGCCGGCAGGTACATTCACCTTAATCTTTCTTGTAGTGCGTTTCTTTCCCGTACCGTTACATGACTTACACGGTGTTTTTATGATCTTACCCTTACCACCGCACTTAGGACACGGCGAAGATGACGACATAGCTCCAAGAGGTGTTCTGTGAACAGTTTTAACAGTACCTGTACCGTGACAGTTCGCACAGGTTTCAACAGTACTTCCCTTCTCTGCACCATTGCCATTACAATCAGGACATACTTCCATTCTTGTAATGGATATTTCCTTCTCACAGCCAAACGCTGCTTCCTCAAAGGAAATGTTGAGTGCTGCGCGAAGACTCTCGCCTCTCTGTGGTGCATTCGGATTTCTGCCTCTTCCGCCGCCAAATCCGCCGCCGAAGAATGAACCGAAAATGTCACCGAGGTCGAGATCGTCAAATCCGAATCCACCGCCAAAGCCACCTGCTCCGAAGTTCGGATCAACACCTGCGTGACCATACTGATCATAACGCGCACGCTTATCGTCATCCGATAAAACTTCATAAGCTTCGTTTGCTTCTTTAAAGCGTGCTTCTGCCTCTTTGTCGTTCGGATTTAAGTCCGGGTGATTTTGCTTGGCAAGCTTTCTATATGCTTTTTTTATTTCATCGGCACTCGCGGTTTTCGATACGCCAAGCACCTCATAATAATCTCTCTTATTCTCTGCCATAATGCTCACTCCCCCAATTTATGAGGGACAGAATATCTGCCCCTCATACAATGTGAGTTTTTAAAATTAGTCTACCTGAGTGTAGTCCGCATCAACTACATTATCGTCGTTTCCGCCTGTCGGCTCTGCCGTTGCACCCTGCTGTGCCTGAGCAGCCTGTGCTGCCTGGTAGAGCTTTTCCGAAACTGCGTGGAATGCTTTTGTAACAGCCTCTGTCTGAGCCTTGATAGCTTCGGTGTCATTACCCTTGAGGGTTTCTTTTAATTTATCAATCTCAGCTTGGATGCTTGCTTTTTCAGACTCGTCAATCTTGTCGCCAAGTTCAGCTAAAGTCTTCTCAGTCTGATATACCATCTGGTCTGCATTGTTGCGTGTATCAACCTCTTCGCGGCGCTTTTTATCCTCAGCCGCAAACTGCTCAGCTTCCTTAACAGCCTTGTCAATATCATCCTGTGAAAGGTTACTTGATGCAGTAATTGAGATATTCTGCTCCTTGCCTGTGCCGAGATCCTTTGCAGATACGTTAACGATACCGTTAGCGTCGATATCAAAAGAAACTTCAATCTGCGGAATTCCGCGCGGTGCCGGAGCAATGCCGTCTAAGTTAAAACGTCCGAGTGACTTGTTGTAAGCAGCCATCTCGCGCTCACCCTGAAGAACGTGAACTTCAACTGATGTCTGGTTGTCAGCAGCGGTTGAGAATACCTGGCTCTTCTTGGTCGGGATAGTTGTGTTGCGCTCGATAAGCTTTGTGAACACGCCACCCATAGTTTCGATACCGAGTGATAACGGAGTAACGTCTAAGAGGAGAAGGTCTGTAACATCGCCTGCTAAAACGCCTGCCTGAATTGCAGCACCTACTGCAACACACTCGTCCGGGTTAATGCCTTTAAACGGCTCTTTGCCGGTAAATGCCTTAACTGCATCCTGAACTGCCGGAATACGGGAAGAACCGCCGACAAGAAGAACCTTTGATAAGTCGTTCGGGGATAATCCTGCATCCTTCATTGCCTGACGGACAGGTACCATTGTGTTCTCAACTAAATCTGCTGTTAATTCGTTAAACTTAGCTCTTGTTAAAGTAAGCTCTAAGTGCTTCGGACCAGTAGCATCAGCTGTGATGTACGGAAGGCTGATGTTTGTGCTTGTAACACCGGAGAGTTCAATTTTAGCCTTCTCAGCAGCCTCTTTAAGACGCTGCATAGCCATCTTGTCTCCGCGGATGTCCATACCGTTTTCCTTCTTGAACTCTTCAACCATCCAGTTGGTAACGCGCTCGTCGAAGTCATCACCACCGAGACGGTTGTTACCTGCGGTTGCAAGAACTTCGAAAACACCGTCGCCAATCTCAAGGATTGAAACGTCGAATGTACCGCCACCGAGGTCGTAAATCATAATCTTCTGGTCGGTTTCCTTATCAAGGCCGTAAGCAAGTGCTGCTGCAGTCGGCTCGTTGATAATACGTAAAACTTCAAGACCTGCAATCTTACCTGCATCCTTTGTTGCCTGACGCTGGCTATCTGTAAAATAAGCCGGAACGGTGATAACAGCCTGAGTAATCTTCTGACCGAGAAAAGCCTCAGCATCTGATTTAAGCTTCTGGAGAATCATAGCTGAAATCTCCTGCGGTGAATATTCCTTGCCATTAATATTTGTCTTGTGATTTGTACCCATTTCTCTCTTGATTGAAGAAATAGTTAAATCCGGATTGGTAACAGCCTGACGCTTAGCGATCTGACCTACCATACGCTCGCCATCCTTGCTGAAAGCAACGACGGACGGAGTTGTTCTCGCACCCTCTGCGTTAACTAAAACTGTCGGCTCGCCGCCTTCCATAACAGCGACGCAAGAGTTTGTTGTACCTAAGTCAATACCAATAATTTTTGACATAATAATATACCTCCGTTAATTATTTAAAAGTTAGTTAGCTACTTTTACTATTGCATATCTTATAACGCGACCTGCGCGTACAAAGCCCTTTTGGAAAACCTCGGCTACCGTATTTTCACCAAAGCTTTCATCATCTATGTGCATTACCGCATTGTGGAACTCGGGGTTAAACGGCTCACCTTGCGGATTTATCACTTCAACCTTTAATTTTTCGAGCACCTCATTGAAACCGTTAAAAATCATCTCAACACCTTTTTTATAAGCTTCGTCAGATGTTTCGGTCAAAAGTGCGCGCTCTAAGTTGTCATAAACTGCTAAAAACGAATTAACCGTTGTGTTCTCGGCGTCAGCGAAGAGAGTTTCGCGCTCGCGAGCTGTTCTCTTTCTGTAGTTATCATATTCTGCCATAGTTCTCATATAACGGTCGTTTAATTCCTCAAGCTCTTTTACCTTGGCGTCAAATTCTTCTTTTTTGACGGTTTCAACCTTTTTCTCTTTGGCAGGAGCTTTCTTTTCCTTTTTTTCTTCAGCTACTTTCTTTTCTTCAGCCATTGTGTCTATTCCTCCAAATTATTCGTCATCTGAAAATGTCTCACGCAGGAGCTTGTTAAGCCCTGTCAAAAAATAATTTAAGTTAGCGGCAACCTTTGCATAATCCATACGCACAGGACCGACAACGCCAAGCGTTCCCTTCATTTTATCGCCGATGCCGTATGTGCCGTAAACGACACTTGCATCGTGCAGCGGCTCAGCTTCATTTTCCGTACCGATTGCGATATGAACCTGACCGATTTCGTCATCACTCGACTTGATATCGCCTCTGTCCGAAATGAAATCAAGAAGCTTCTGCGCCTTCGCAGTATCACGATATTCCGGATGGCTTAAGATTCGCGACGCACCGCCTACATAGACGTTACTTTCACTACCCTCTTCCATAACCTCAGCCGCAAAATTGATAATCGGCGAAACCAAAACTCCAAGCCTTCCCATTTCTCGCTCCGCCTGACGAACAAGCAGCATATCAATTTTATCAAGCGTTAAATTCGTAAAACGATTATTAAGCATTCGGCTTAGCACTGAAAGCTCTTCTTCGCTTACCGGAAACGCGGTTTTTAGATAAGTATTACGCACATTCGAAGTCGACGTAAGCATAATAACTACAATCGTCCTCGCATCTGCAAGCATCAAATCGAACTTTCTGATGTAAACCTCAGATGCACCCGACATAACCGCATAGGTCGTATAATTTGTCAGTTGAGCGACGACTTTGCTAACGCCGCGTATGAGTTCATCAAGCTCCTTCATCTTCATCTGAAGGGATGCGTTAATCGCTTCCATCTCGTTTATTGAGAGTCTGTGACGGTTCATAAGCTCATCAACATAAAGCCTGTATCCCGCCTGAGAAGGAATGCGCCCAGCAGACACATGCGGTTGCTCCAAATAGCCCATACTTTCAAGGTCTGACATCTCATTGCGGATGGTCGCCGGAGAGAGCTCAATGTCTGCGTGCATAGCTATCGCTTTCGAACCGACAGGCTCTGCATGTTCAATATATTCATCGATAATCGCTTTGAGAATTTTTTTCTTTCTCTCACCTAAGCTCACGCATCCACCC
>JAZPZP010000070.1:0-6114 GCA_045544695.1 Eubacteriales bacterium
CTATAAAGAAAAGCTATCAAAACTTCAGTTTTTAGGATTGTTTTTAGGTATAGTTTCAATCGTTTTCATAAGTATATAAAAAGGAGTGGGAATTCCCACTCCTTAAATTTTTAGATTTAAAAGATTTGCTATATTTTTATAGAAAATCTTCTGCTTTACTTCACTTGAAAGTCCAAGTCTTTCGATATTTTCGATTTCATCTCCGGGATTCCACATCGGATAATCCGAACCGAACACAACACGGTCTTCACCGAATGCCGAAATGAGCTCTTTCGCACGCTCTTTCGAGAAGGCATACATACTGCTCGAAGTATCAACCCAGACGCCGGTATCCGCCAAGCACTTTTCCGCCTCATTCCACTGCGACCAGCCGCCAAAATGCGCGCAAATAAGCTGGAGTTTCGGGAAATCGCGCACAACCTGTGGCACACGTCTCGGGTCAGAATAAAAATATCTGTTATCACCCGTGTGAATAAGTATCGGCATATTGCCTTCGCAAGCCTCGTATATCTTGTATGCACATCTGTCGTCAATGTTAAATTTCTGAATATCGGGATGTAATTTAATACCGCAAAGACCCATAGCTTTGGCGCGCGCAATTTCCTCCTCGACATTTTCCATATCCGGATGAAGCGTTGCAAAGCCTATGAATCTGTCGGGATTTTCTTTAACTGAGCCAGCAATAAAATCATTTATATTGTGAACGCGGTCAGCTGACAGAGCAACCGACTGAACCAAAAACATATCAACACCTGCACTGTCGCCGAGCTCTAAAAGATGCGAAATCGTTCCGTCATATCCGATTGGCATATTGTAAAAATCGCCGATACTCTCAGATGCACGAAGCGCTATTTTATCGGGATAAATATGTGCATGAGCATCTATAATAAAAGACAACTTATTTTCCTTCTTTCGTATTTTCTAATTTTATTATACGCCCAAATTTTTAAAAATAAAATAATCACTCTTTACTAAATTTAAACTTAATTTTAACTCATTTTGTGAAAAACAGCATAAAGTTAGCCTTATTTTTCTAAAGAGGTGTTAAGAATTGATATTGATTTTTCTTTAAAAATATTATATTATTTATTAAGATGTAAAATTTCTTTAAGGAGGAAATTCAAAATGGCATATAATAACTTCCCTTATGAGGGACTCCGCGCATACTGTATCGATGTTTTCAAGAGCTACGGTTTTACTGCAAATGAAAGCGAAGAAATCGTTGATGTTCTCATCCGTGCTGACCTTTACGGTATCGAGTCACACGGTGTTCAGCGTCTTATCCGCTACCACAACGCTGTTAAGGGCGGCGACATCGACCCGACAGTTAAAGCTGAAATCGTTCACGAAACTCCGATTTCTGCAATTATCGACTCTAAGGGTGGCGTAGGTCAGACAGTTGCTATGCAGGCTATGCGCCTTGCTATCGAGAAGGCTAAGAAGATCGGCGCAGGTTTCGTTACCGTTAAGAATGCTAACCACTACGGTATCGCATCATACTATGCTGATATGGCAGCTGATGCTGACATGATCGGTCTTTCATTCACAAACTCTGAAGCTATCATGGTTCCTACCTTTGGCCGTCGCGCTATGATCGGTAGTAACCCGATTGCAATTGCAATGCCGGCAGATCCGATTAAGTTCTCATTTGACGCTGCAACAACAGTTGCTCCGCGTGGCAAGCTCGAGGTTTACAACAAGAAGGAGCAGCCGCTCCCGCAGGGCTGGGCAGTTGATAAGGACGGTAAGGAAACCTCTGATGCAGCTGATGTTTTATACAACATCATCAACAAGGTCGGCGGCGGAATTTTACCGCTCGGCGGCTCACAGGTAATTAACGGCTCACACAAGGGTTACGGCTACGGTATGATGTGCGAAATCTTCACATCTATCCTCGCAGGCGGTGCTACTTCTAACCACTGCTGCAACGGCGGTAACGCTGAGACATCACAGGGCTTTATTGCTATCGACTATGGTATGTTCGGTGACAAGAAGGAAATCAGAGCTCGTATGTCTACCTTCCTCCAGGAGCTTCGTGATTCCGACAAGGCTGAGGGTCAGGATCGTATCTACACCCACGGTGAGAAGGAAGTTGAGTCAACCAAGGAGAAGAAGGCTAACGGTATTCCGGTTAACGAGAAGACCGAGGCTGAGATGCGCATGATCGCTGAGACTCAGGGTCTTGACTTCGAGAAGTATTTTAAATAATATTTAAAACTTAAAGGGGCTCGGGTAAATCCCGAGCCTTTTTTAAAACGGAGGGATAATATGAATTTGCCAAGCGCTTTTTTAAGTCGAATGGAAGAAATGTTAAAAAGTGAATATCCAGCCTTTTTACAGTCTTATTCTGGCGATAAAAAGCAGGCACTTCGTGCAAATCCTCTAAAAATATCCGCAGATGATTTACAAAAGCTTCTTCCGTTTGAACTTAAAAACATTCCCTGGTCGCCTAACGGATTTTATTATCCGAATGATGCTCGTCCGGGAAAATCACCTTTCCACGATGCAGGACTTTTCTATATGCAGGAGCCGAGTGCTCAGCTGCCGGCAGTTCTTTTAGATGCAAAGCCTGGTGAGCGAATACTCGATTTGTGCGCTGCTCCCGGCGGTAAAACTACGCAGATTGCCGGTGCTATGCAAAACGAAGGTTTGATCGTAGCAAATGAGCCATATCCTGCACGCGCCAAGGTGCTTTCGCAAAACATTGAGCGCCTCGGTATTACAAACGCGATTATAACCTGTGCGCTTCCTGAAAAGCTCTCTGAATATTTCCCTGAATATTTCGATAAAATTATGGTCGATGCACCCTGCTCCGGCGAGGGGATGTTCAGGAAAGACGAAAACACAACGGACGAGTGGAGCGAGGATATCGTTTCAATGTGTGCTTCGCGTCAATGGGATATTTTGCAGAGTGCATACTCTATGCTCCGACCGGGCGGAAGTTTAGTTTATTCAACCTGTACATTTGCTCCGGATGAGGATGAAAAAATTATTTCCCGACTCATTTCGGAATTTGATATGAGCGTAGTAAAATGCGAAATCAATGGAGTTTCCGGTGGAAGGCCTAAATGGTCCGATGGTAATGAAGCTCTTAAAAACACCTTCAGAATCTGGCCACATGTTAGCGATGGAGAGGGCCATTTTGCCGCTCTTCTCGTAAAAAAAGGAGATAGTTTTCAAAATGATATACCAAGAGCGTCAGCAAAGGAAATTTCTGAAGTAAGCGCCTTTTTAAGCGATACATTTAAAAATCCACCAAATGGAGATATTCTTGTAATCCGCGATGAAGTGTATTTGACACCGATCGATACAGAAACGCTGAAAGGGCTTCATATAGTGCGCTCAGGTCTTCACCTCGGCACGCTCAAGAAAAACCGTTTCGAGCCGTCTCACGCGCTCGCACTCGCAAGCAAAGCAGAAGACGCTCTTCGTGCATATGAAGCGGATGAGTGCGAAATTTTATTATATCTTCGCGGTGAAACGCTTAACACAAGCGGAGATAATGGCTGGACGCTTGTAACTTATAAGGGCTATCCTTTAGGTTGGGGTAAGGTAAGCCAAGGAATTTTAAAAAACCATTATCCAAAAGGACTTCGCAGAATTGGAAACGAGGGTTAATCTATGCGAAAAAACACAGTTTTAAAAGTTGATAATGATAGCGAGCTTCTCCCCTTTTTACTTGCTAATTTAAAGGGTCAGTCACGCAATAATATTAAATCTCTGCTCACCTACCGCCAGATTTTAGTAGACGGAAAAGCTTCAAGCAAGCATAATTTTCCGCTTAAGACAGGTATGATTGTCGAGGTTTTGTGGTCTAAATCACGCGAAAACAAGCGCGACGAGCTTGAAATAATATATGAAGATGAATATATAATCGCGATAAACAAGCCGGCAGGACTTCTCTCAATTTCAAATGAAAAAGAAAAGGAACGCACTGCATATCATATGCTGACCGATTATGTTAAGGAAAAAAATAAAAACTCACGCATTTTCGTAGTTCACAGATTGGACCGCGATACATCGGGAATTTTCATTGTTGCGAAAGACGAGGAGACGAAATTTGCGCTTCAGGATAAATGGAACGAACTGGTTTCGCGCCGCGAATATACCGCAGTGGTAGAAGGCTCTCCTGAGAATCCTCGCGATACGGTTAAATCGCGTCTTCGCGAAACGCGCACACATCTTATGTATTCGGCAGAAACAGGAGATCTCGCGATAACAAATTACGAAGTTATCAAGCCCGGTAACCAGTACAGCATGCTCCGTGTTCAGATTGCAACAGGGCGTAAAAATCAGATAAGAGTTCATATGCATGACATCGGTCATCCGATTGCAGGAGATAAAAAATACGGTGCAAAAACCTCCCCTATCGCCCGACTTGCGCTTCACGCAAGCTTACTTGAATTTTTCTACCCGCCGATGGATAAAATGATTACACTTGAGGCTAAAATCCCGCATTCATTTACAAAATTAGTTAAATAAAAAAACTCCCTCTCGAGGGAGTTTTTTACTCATTTGTTTTCAATATATCTTCCGAGGGTTGCAAATCCTGCTCCGCCCACAGCATTACCTGCTATTATTACAAGTAGCGTTATTATTGATTTAAGATTAATCATCTTTGCTGCTGCAAAGTAGAACATATCAGCAATCGAGTGTTCAAAGCCCGATAAAATAAATACCGAGACGCAAAACGCAACAATTACCGCCTTTACAGCTCCTGTTTCAGCTCTCTTATAACCCTCAACCGCAACGAACATCAGAATGCCACAGGGAATCGCAAGTAAAAACGCATCCATAAGCGGAAGGCTAAGCTTTGCTTCAACGATTTGCAAAATGTCAGTATTCAAAATAAGTCGCTTGGCAAAAGCGCTACCCATTAAAAATGTGCCGATAAAATTACCGATAATCGTCAGCAAAATATTTCCCGTTCTGACGCCTGCGCTCTCATCAGTAATAAAAAGATACCCGACTTTGCCGGTAAAAAGATAAAGCTTAAAAACAATAATTGTAAAAAGTCCAACCGAGAAAAGAACTGCACCTACTATCTTACTTCCCTCTGCTGCGAGAGATAAATAAACCGATCCGCCTATTCCAATCATAATTCCCGCAAGAATAGCGGATAAAAAAACTCCCCAGAATTTACTCTTCATATCATCACCCAAATACCATTTTAATATACTTTTTATCGCGCGTCAACGAATAGGCTCAGAATTTGTCAAAAAATATTTTGAAAAATTTTCCATTTTTATGTTGATTTCTTTGGAAATATATGGTAAATTATAAACATAAGAAATTACCATATTTTTACAATTCAGGAGGACGTTATGGAAAAGAAGATTAAAATTACCGTTGCAGATTCAAATCGTGACTTTGCAGAAATGCTTACCGCTCGCCTCAGTGAAGAGCGCGACTTTGAAATTATATCAACACTGACAGATGGAGATGAACTCAAAGACTCCATTATGAGTCAGAAGCCCGACATAGTTATATTAAACGATGTCTTACCCACTCTCGACGGTCTGGGTGTTATTTCGAAAATAAATAATTCAGGAATGGCAGAGCTTCCGAAGTTCATTATGCTCTCAGGATTTTCGAGTGAATCGCTTATTTCCGATGCTACCGCGCTCGGTGTTTCACATTTTCTTGTAAAGCCGTTTTCCGTAGATTCGCTGATTGACAGAATACGCACGCTGCATACCTCAATTACACTTAAAAAAGCAAATAACGAAGAGGAAGCTCGCTCAAGCCTTGCTTTAGCCGTCACGAATATAATTCACGAGGTCGGCGTTCCCGCTCACATCAAAGGCTATCACTATGTGCGCGAGGCGATTATTATGGCAGTCGAGGATATGGATATTTTAAACGCGATAACGAAGATTTTATATCCGTCGGTCGCAAAGAAATTCAGCACTACCGCCTCACGCGTTGAACGCGCAATCCGCCATGCTATCGAAACCGCTTGGAATCGCGGTGATATCGATACGTTAAATAATTTCTTTGGTTACACGGTTTCAAATTCCAAAGGAAAGCCGACTAATTCGGAATTTATTGCAATGATTGCCGATAAAATAAGCCTTCGCTTAAAGCAACACTCAACAATGTAAAAATTAAACG
>JAZPZP010000071.1:0-3814 GCA_045544695.1 Eubacteriales bacterium
ACCATTTCATCAAGCTCCAATCCGTTTGCTTCTGCGATTTCACTCATTGTTGTATTGTGACTTTTCGCTATCTCCCAAAGTGATTTATCACTATATAAGTATTTAATTACCACAGAAGCTTCTTTTTCCGATCTTCCTGCTTTCTCGGTTGCTCTCAATTCACATATATTCTTAAGCCTTGTCTTTTCAAGAACACGGATATCATAATCAACAAAGAAGCGTACCGACAATTCTCTTCCCGTTCCACTTGCACTCTCACCCGTAACCAAAGTTTCACACATACATTTATTTTCTAAACCAATGTCCGCAGCGCATTCAACCTGACATCTTCTGGTTGCACAGTAAAGAAGTTCATCTTCTCCTATATAATAAACTTTAATCTGAGCATCATTTGTAATTTTATTTTCTTTAAAACCAACGGGCTCTAAAATAACATTAACATCGAGAACTCTTTTTATAGAATTTGCCGTTTCTACAGTTTCATTCACCGAGACCCGCTTACTTGTATGCTCACACAACGTGTCAACGCAAACTTCATTGAATTTTATTTCAAGCTCGTTTGAAGTGCTGTATAAATCATCAATCAACTCAAGCTCATCTTTTTTAAAGGCAATCACACAAGCATCAACTAAAATATTAACCGTAAGATATCGGGTGTCTCCTGTCATATCGTGTGCCGGCTCAATATCGGCAGTACGCAAATTCATTTTCACCATTAAATCGCAATTTTCTTCTGCAGACTCGATGTCCATAATATGCGAATACGGAAGCTCGTATCTCATTGCCTCAACGGCATCATTTCCGGTATTGTATAAGCACTTTATACAGGCAACGCCTTTCATAATCGCCTTATTACCTATGATTTTCATTTCGTTACAGCAAATAGTTACATCGCTGCTAAGTAATGATTCAAAGCGCGACGTAGATTTTGAAATTTCAATATCATCCACGATTGTAAAGCTTTTTTCCTTTACAATACACGGAACATAGATTTCTTTCATATTCTTCAGCGTTTCAACACAGTACTCTCTACTCTCAGGAATATCATAGCAAAGCTCAGTTTCTTTTTTTGAATAAACACTTAAAGTTATAGCAATTTGCGCTCTTATTGCAAGTTTTCTCGAGTTTATTTCGCGACTTTCCAAACTTATAAGTTTCGCTATTGCAACACAGTCGCTATCAGTTGTGATTTTTGCCGATTCAAAAACATGGTTAAACGGCATATTAACCTCAAGCTTACGCAAATTTATCTCGCCCTCAGAAAAGTAGTGCACCGATCCTTTAACTGTTCCGCTAACGGTTACTGTGTTATTATTGATGCTTTTATCTTTAATACAGGCTAAACCGTCAGAATACGCAATTCTTACAACATCAGGACTTGTATCCGGAACAATCATTTCAATCGTTTCCTCGTGTATAACACACGAATCATATACCTTATCATAAAAATCTAATTTTCTTTTTGTGAGTCCTAAGTCCATATTTCTTACTCCTTCCGCAGTTGTTTTCTGTTTAATTATATGCGGTAATGAATAAAAAATATGACAAAAAAACAGAGCAGAGAAAATTTTCTCTGCTCTGTAAATTATCAAGAAATAAATTACTTTGCCATGCTTGCAACTTCTTCAGCGAAGTTGTCAACACGCTTCTCAAGACCTTCACCCTTTTCAAAACGAGTGAACTTAACAACCTTGATTGAACCGCCAAGATTCTTTGCAACTGCATCAACATGCTTTGCAACAGTTAACTTGTCATCCTTAACGAATGCCTGGTCAAGTAAGCAGTTCTCTGAATAGAACTTGCCGATACGACCCATAACCATCTTCTCAGCGATCTGCTGCGGCTTACCTTCGTTAAGAGCCTGAGCAAGTAAAATCTCGCGCTCTTTCTCTAATACAGAATCATCAACCTCATCCTTACAGAGGTAAGACGGACTCATAGCTGCAATCTGCATTGCAACGTCACGGCCAAGAGCAACAACTTCGTCGTTATTCTTGATATCATCGCTAACTTCCATATTAACGAGAACACCAATCTTACCGCCCATGTGAATGTACGGAATGCTTACATTGTTCTCATAGAGAGCGAAACGGCGAATCTTGATGTTCTCACCGATTGTAAGAACCTTCTCACGCTGCATCTCCTCAACAGTTAAATCACTGTTCGGATACTTGCAAGCAAAGAGAGCTTCAACATCAGCCGGCTTGTTAGCAACTACTGCAGCTGCAACATCTTCAACGAACTTCTGGAAATCAAGGTTCTTAGCAACGAAGTCGGTCTCACTGTTAACTTCAACAGCAACACCCATACCGTCGATAACACCTGCATAAACCATACCTTCAGCAGCGATACGGCCAGCCTTCTTCTCAGAAGCTGCAAGACCCTTCTCACGAAGGAACTCAACAGCCTTATCCATATCGCCATCAGATGCAGCGAGTGCCTTTTTACAATCCATCATACCAACACCGGTCTTCTCACGCAGTGCCTGTACATCTTTTGCTGTAAATGCCATTGTGATTATCCTCCTGTTATATTTAATTATTCAGCAGCTGCTTCGGTAGCTTCTTCTGCTGCCTCTTCAGCCTCAGCAGCATTCTGCTCGCCCTGACGAGCTTCGATAGCTGCATTTGCAATAGTCTCAGAAATGAGCTTGATTGCACGGATAGCATCATCATTACCCGGAATTACATAGTCAACCTCTTCCGGATCGCAGTTGGTATCAACGATAGCGATTATCGGAATACCGAGCTTGCGTGCTTCAGCAATTGCGTTGCGCTCCTTGCGCGGGTCAACGATAAAGAGTGCACCCGGAAGCTTGTCCATATCCTTAACGCCACCGAGATACTTCTCGAGCTTTGCAATTTCAGCCTGAAGCTTGATAACTTCCTTCTTAAGGAGAAGGTCGAATGTTCCGTCAGCTTCCATACGCTTTAACTGGTTAAGACGATCGATACGACGACGCATTGTCTTAAAGTTTGTAAGCATACCACCGAGCCAACGAGCGTTAACATAGTACATACCAACGCGCTCTGCTTCTTCCTTGATTGCTTCCTGTGCCTGCTTCTTGGTACCAACGAAGAGAATGCTCTTACCCTCTGCTACAACATCGCGAGCAAAGAAATAAGCTTCCTCGAGCTTCTTAACGGTCTTCTGTAAATCGATGATATAGATACCGTTACGCTCGGTGAAGATGTACGGAGCCATCTTCGGGTTCCAACGACGTGTCTGGTGACCGAAGTGAACGCCGGCCTCCAGAAGCTGCTTCATAGAGATTACCTGTGACATAATTTTTTCCTCCTTTTGTTTAAACCTCCATACCGCTTAAACTCACGCGGCCACCTTACGGCACCGACCACGTAATCACGATATGTGTGTTTTACCGATTAATGTTATCACATTTGGAATTAAAATGCAAGTGTTTTTTTAAGAAAATAGTCTTTTTTTCTTATTTTCTCTGCAAGAGGTCAATTTATAGTCTACCAGAATGATGTCATCGCCTATTTTTGCAATAGCTTCCCACGGTATAATATAGTCCTCACGACACCAGAATTTCCACCCACAATGTCCCGGGACAACAATCGCCACAACTTGCCCTGTAACACAGTTTATTTCGATGTCAGCTACATATCCGTAGCGAGTTCCGTCACATATATTTATTACCTCTTTATTGCTTAAATCCGTTATACGAGTTCCATGCATAAAAATCACCCGTATCTATTTTATTACCTGACAATTAAACATAGAACTGCAAGGAAAAGAATGTTGAACGCACTAAACACAAGCAGGTATTTAATAGGCTTTGCGTCGTTTACTT
>JAZPZP010000072.1:0-6423 GCA_045544695.1 Eubacteriales bacterium
AACCAGCTGAGCTATATCCACCATATTACTTTTCTTTTTTATGAATGTTTTGGCACGCCTGGAGAGACTCGAACTCCCGACCCACTGCTTAGAAGGCAGTTGCTCTATCCACCTGAGCTACAGGCGCATATTAAAACATCGCCCCTGAGGGGATAGTTCTCTCGTAAATTGAGAGAATGGAGCGGGTGATGGGAATCGAACCCACGTAACCAGCTTGGAAGGCTGGAATTCTACCATTGAACTACACCCGCATATAGCCAAAACATTATATCAAATATTTGCCTTTTTGTCAAGAGAAGCTTGCCGTAAATTTATTTACGGCAAGCCCTTTTGCAAAATGGTGGACGGTAAGGAACTCGAATCCCTGACCCTCTGCACGTCAAGCAGATGCTCTACCAGCTGAGCTAACCGTCCAAGCCGACAACAGGATATATTTTACAGTATTTTAACTGTGTTGTCAACATAAATTTTTTAAAAAACTAAATAAGGTCGTTTTTCTTGAGTAAAATCCACGCAGCCAGTGTGAGAACTGCTGCAATACCTGTGGCAAACCACGCTGTGGGAATCGGAAGCGTTGTGCCGACATTCATTCCATAAAAGCTGAATACAACGTTCGGAATCGTTAAAAGAATGGTAACCGAGGTTAGTACCTTCATCACGATGTTCAAGTTGTTTGAAATAACAGATGCAAAAGCATCCATAGTACCCGAAAGAATACTTGAATAGATATTTGACATTTCAATCGCCTGATTAAGCTCGATTAACACATCATCGAGTAAATCCTGGTCCTCTTCATAGAGCTTTAACACTCTGCCGGAGAGGATTTTCTTGATTGTAATTGAATTTGATTGCAACGATGTTGAAAAATAGACAAGAGACTTTTCAAGGTCAAGTAACTGGAAAAGCTCTTTATTCTTCATTGACTTATGAAGCTGTTTTTCACCCTCGTGAGATAATTTATCAATCTGTTTTAAGTAGAACAGATAGCGATTTGCAACACGAAGGAGAATCTGCAACACAAACTTGGTTTTCTGCACAGGTGTTACATTTCTGATTCTGCCTGCTTTTAAGTCAGCAAAGGTTGAGGTTTCTTTAAGAGAGACGGTTACGATATAGTCCTCTGTAATAATTATACCGACAGGGAGGGTGGAATATACATTGCCCTTGCGGTCATCGGATTCTTCAACAATCGGCACGTCGATGATGATAAGCGTCTGCCCATCGTCAATGTCGATATGCGAGGTTTCCTCAGCATCAAGTGCGGCACGGAGCATATTTGAGTCAATGCCCAAAGCTTCAACCTCGGCGAGCTCCGCCTCTTCAGGTGCGACAAGGCTTATCCAAGTGCCTTTCTTCGGCTCTAAAATTTCTTCAAGAGCCTTTTCGGTTCTGTAATAATATGAAAGCATTTTTTGTTCCTCCTTTTTTGGCGCAAAAGCCCAAAGGAGGATAGTTATCTATGCTCCCGGACTTTTCCGCGTGCAACTATTAACTTACTACTTCGATAAGGGTCCGGGGACATAAACTCACTTCCTTTTTAAAGATGTACATTATATTATACTCCTTCAATTTTCATTTTTCAATAAAAAAAGGAGATTTTTTTAAAATCTCCTTTGAAACTTTATAGTTAAAAAGCTTTTCTTATCGTTCCGCTCTCTTTCGCTTTGCGGAGTAGATATGCGTATCGTGCCTCTGCTGATTTTATTTTATAAACACAGGCTTCGACAAGCTCAGGTTCGTTTGCATCTTCAAAAAGAGCTCGAGCGTAGCGCAAATCAGAAAGCGTTTCGTCGAGTTCGCGCAGTAGTTCACGCTTTTTAAGAAGTGCAGGGTCGGGAGATTTCTTTTCAAAACGCTTCAAAATCGCAGGAATAAAATGATGATTTTTAAATGCTTTAACAGTCTTTTCCATTTTTTAATTCACTCCTTTTATCCCATATATATTTTCTATTTTGGACAAATATTACTTTAATTATTAAATGTTTGTTTTTTTAAAAATTTTATGTTATATTATATTCGTATAACTATGCCGAGGGGGATTATATGAAAAGTACGCAGACACAGAATTACGGAAACGAAAGTATTTCATCGCTTAAGGGTGCCGACCGAGTAAGAAAACGCCCGGCGGTTATTTTCGGCTCAGACGGTCTGGAAGGCTGTGAGCATTCCGTTTTCGAGATTTTGTCAAACTCAATAGATGAGGCGCGCGAGGGTCATGGTGACACGATTATCGTCACCCGTTTTTCCGACGGCTCAATCGAGGTTGAGGACTTCGGACGCGGCTGTCCTGTTGATTACAACCCCGTTGAAGAAAAGTATAACTGGGAGCTCGTTTTCTGCGAGCTGTATGCCGGTGGTAAATATAAAAATAACGAGGGCGAGAACTACGAGTATTCACTCGGCTTAAACGGTCTCGGCTCTTGTGCTACGCAGTATTCGTCCGAGTATATGGACGTTACCGTATGGCGTGATGGGAAGGAATATTCGCTCCACTTTGAAAAGGGCGAGAATATCGGTGGCTTAAAGGCTGAGGATACAAATCGCAAAAAGACCGGCTCACGCATTCGTTGGCGACCGGATATCGAAGTGTTTACCGATATCGCAATCCCTGCCGAGTATTTTACTGATGTTATGAAGCGCCAGGCGGTCGTTAATGCAGGTGTTACATTTAAATTCAGAAATCAGAATGGGTCAAGCTTTGATGTTACTGAATTTTGCTATGAAAACGGAATTTCTGACTATGTTAAAGAGCTCGCGGGCGAGGATTATATGACGGATATCCAGTTCTGGACTACCGAAAAGCGCGGTCGCGACCGTGCGGACAAGCCTGAATATAAGGTTAAGCTCTCCTGTGCGTTTTGCTTTACAAATTCTGCCCCCGGAATTGAGCATTATCACAACTCATCCTGGCTTGAACACGGCGGCTCACCTGATAAAGCGGTGAGATCGGCATTCGTTGCAGCACTTGATGCATATTCAAAGCAGAATAACAAATACCAGAAGAACGAGTCTAAAATTACATTTAACGATGTGCAGGACAGTCTTCTTATCGTCACAAATAACTTCTCAACCGTTACCTCTTACGAGAACCAGACGAAGAAGTCTATAACAAACAAGTTTGTGCAGGAAGCAATGACGGAATTTTTGCGTGCACAGCTTGAAATTTACTTTATTGAAAACGGTGACGAGGCTAATAAAATCTGCGCCCAGGTGCCTATAAATAAGCGCAGTCGCGAAAAGGCAGAGCAGGCGCGCCTTAATATTAAAAAGGGTCTGCAGGCGAAAATTGATTTGACAAGCAGAATTGCAAAATTCGTTGACTGCCGCTCGAAAGATGTTGAGAAGCGCGAAATCTTCATTGTAGAGGGTGACTCTGCTGCGGGCGCTTGTAAGCAGAGTAGAGATGCTGAGTTCCAGGCAATTATGCCGGTGCGCGGTAAGATTTTAAATTGCTTAAAGGCCGATTTTGCCAAGATTTTCAAGAGCGAAATTATTACCGATTTAATTAAGATTTTAGGCTGTGGCGTCGAGGTTACCAATAAGCACGTCAAAGACATTGCGACCTTCGATTTGGGCGCACTCCGATGGAATAAGATTATCATCTGTACCGATGCCGATGTTGACGGGTTCCAGATAAGAACGCTTATTTTAACTATGATTTATCGCCTTATGCCAACACTTATCCGCGAGGGATATGTATATATTGCGGAAACTCCGCTCTATGAGATTACCGCAAAGAATGATACCTATTTCGCATACTCCGATAAAGAGAAGAATGGAATTGTCGAAAAGCTCGGAGATACCAAGTATAAGCTCCAGCGCAGCAACGGTCTCGGTGAGAACGAGCCTGATATGATGTGGCAGACGACTATGAGTCCCGAAACGCGCCATCTCATTCAGGTGCTTCCCGATATGGCGGAGGAGTTAACGAGGATAAATTTCGATATGCTGCTTGGTGATAACCTCACAGCACGCAAGGAATTTATTGCAGAAAACGGCTGGAAGTATCTCGATGACGCCGATATTTCATAGTGGAGGGACACAATGGCTAAGAAGAAAATAGACGAAGATCGCGGCCGCGTTTTCGGTCTTCACGGTGAGACCACTCAGCAGATGATTTCCGAAACGCTTGAGACAAACTATATGCCTTATGCGATGTCGGTTATCGTCTCGCGCGCAATTCCTGAAATAGACGGATTTAAACCGTCGCACAGAAAGCTTTTGTATACGATGTATACAATGGGCCTTTTGAACAAAGAAAGAACGAAGTCTGCAAACATCGTCGGTCAGACGATGAGACTCAATCCGCACGGTGACGCTGCAATTTATGAAACAATGGTGCGTCTTGCTCGCGGTCACGAGGCACTTTTATACCCGTTTGTGGACTCGAAGGGTAACTTTGGTAAGGTGTACTCGCGCGATATGGCGTATGCAGCTTCCCGTTATACCGAGGCGAAGCTTGCGCCGATTTCAAATGAAATTTTCCGCGATATTGACGATATGGTCGAGTTTATTCCAAACTACGACAATACAACGAGTGAACCAACCCTTCTCCCAACCGCATTCCCGAATGTTCTTACCAATGCAAACACGGGTATCGCGGTCGGTATGGCATCTAACATCTGTAGCTTTAACTTAGGCGAGGTTTGCGAGACGACGATTGAGTATATCAAAAACCCCGAACACGATATTTTGTCGACCTTAAAAGCGCCTGATTTTACAACGGGCGGTGAGCTTATCTACTCGCGCTCCGAGATGGAAGAGATCTATAAAACGGGCAGAGGCTCGTTTAAGCTTCGCTCAAAGTGGAGATATGATAAGAAGAATAACTTGATTGAAATCTATGAGATTCCGTACACGACTACGGTTGAAGCGATTATTGACAAGGTTTCTGAGCTTGTTAAGGCAGGAAAGCTCCGCGAAATTTCCGATATGCGTGACGAGTCGGATAAGACCGGTCTTCAGCTCGCTATCGACTTAAAGCGCGGAACTGATCCCGAGAAGCTTATGCAGAAGCTCTTTAAGATGACACCGCTGCAGGATAGCTTTGCCTGCAACTTTAACTTGCTTATCGGCGGCAATCCGCAGGTTCTCGGCGTTCGTGAAATCTTGGATGAGTGGGTTGCGTGGCGTGCAGATTGTATCCGCCGTCAGGTTTATGCTGATATTCAGCGCAAAAAGGATAAGCTCCACAAATTAAAGGGTCTTTCAAAAATCTTACTCGACATCGACCGCGCGATTGAAATTATCCGCGAGACCGAAGAGGAGAGCGAGGTTGTTCCGAATCTTATGATCGGATTCGGAATTGATGAAATTCAGGCTGAATATGTTGCTGAAATCAAGCTCCGCAACATCAATAAGGAATACATCATCCGCAGAGTTGCAGAGACCGAAGAGCTCGCACGCGAAATTGATGATTTAGAGGATTTACTCGGTAGTAAAGCTCGAATCCGCAAACTTATTATCAAAACACTTGAGGAAATTGCGAAAAAATATTCCGAGCCGAGAAAAACAGAGATTATCTTTGATACCGAGATCGAGGAATATAATGAGGAAGAGCAGATTGAGGATTACGCGGTCAATATTTTCTTAACTAAGGACAGCTACTTTAAGAAGATCACGCCACTCTCACTCCGCATGGGCGGTGAGCATAAGCTGAAAGACGGTGACGAAATCGCTGAAAGCTTTGAGACGACAAACCGCGCCGAGATTATGTTCTTTACCAATAAACAGCAGGTTTACAAGGCTAAAGTATCAGATTTTGACGATTCAAAGGCGAGCGTGCTCGGTGATTACTTGCCTGCAAAACTTGGTATGGACGAGGGCGAGTATGTTGTATTTATGTGTCTGCCTGAGGATTACAAGGGTAACCTTATTTTCGTTTACGAAAACGGTAAGGTAGCGAGAGTTGCGCTATCAGGCTATGAAACAAAAACAAACCGCAAGCGCTTAACGGGTGCTTATTGCGGTAAGAGTGCGCTGGTTTGCGCGTTTAAAATCACAAATGATGAGGAATTCGTCCTCTACTCAACCGAGAATCGCGCGATTATTTTCTCAACCGCGTCTCTTGCGGTCAAGGCTTCCCGCGACACGCAGGGTGTTTCTGTAATGACGCTTAAGACAAAGTATAAGGTATCACACGCGATGCGCCTTTCTGAGTCGAGCATCCAGAATCCGCCGCGCTATAAGACTAAAAACTTACCGGCAACGGGTGCGCGCTTAAATGATGAGGACAGATTAGATAAACAAATGACATTGTTATAAAGAGGTATTTATATGTCAACTATTTTTGAGCATATCGGCTTTCATTTGAATAATGAAGAGGACGTTTATCGCCTCGCGGATTTTGCTATGAATGCAGGCAAAATCTTTGTTGTTGAGGAGGGTTTTTACGCGTGCTATCAGAACGCATCCGGAGGCGAA
>JAZPZP010000073.1:0-4746 GCA_045544695.1 Eubacteriales bacterium
TACGGGTGTCGCCGAGGAAGTCAGAAGAAACAACAGCCTCTTCGGTGTAACCGAGGATACCCTTAAGCTCACCCTCAGAAGCAGCCTTCATTGCAGCACAGATCTCGTCGTACTTAGCCGGCTTAGCGAGGTTAACTGTAAGGTCAACAACAGAAACGTCAAGAGTCGGAACACGCATTGACATACCTGTGAGCTTACCGTTGAGCTCCGGAATAACCTTACCAACAGCCTTAGCAGCACCTGTTGAAGACGGGATGATATTACCAGCAGCAGCACGGCCACCTCTCCAGTCCTTAAGTGACGGACCGTCAACAGTCTTCTGAGTAGCAGTTGTTGAGTGAACAGTTGTCATAAGACCATCTGTAATGCCCCAGTTGTCATGTAAAACCTTAGCAATCGGAGCGAGACAGTTAGTTGTGCAAGATGCATTTGATACGAAGTTCATATCAGTGGTGTAAGAGTTGTGGTTAACACCCATAACGAACATCGGGGTATCGTCCTTAGACGGAGCAGACATAACAACCTTCTTAGCGCCTGCCTTTAAGTGACCCTCAGCCTTCTCCTTTGTGAGGAAGAGACCGGTAGACTCTACAACATACTCAGCACCGAGCTTAGCCCACGGAAGGTTAGCCGGATCGCGCTCAGCAGAGATCGGAATCTCCTTGCCGTTAACGATGATTGAATTCTCAGTGAAATCAACAGTGCCTTCGAACTGACCATGCATTGTGTCATACTTTAACATGTATGCGAGGTAGTCTGCCGGGCAAAGGTCGTTGATACCAACGATTTCGATTTCCGGGTGGTTAACGCTTGCGCGGAAAACCATGCGGCCGATACGGCCAAAGCCATTAATACCAATTTTGATACTCATTTTTGTATCCTCCTGTTTATAAAATTTTACAGTACTTTTAATAGTATAAACTAAATTTTCTATTTTTACAAGCTTTTTTTGTTAAAAAAATGTCACTTCTTTTAGAATAATATTGTGTGATTTCACAAAATGCGCTATAATACAACTTAAGGCGGTGAGAAAATGGACTATTTATATGAGTCGTTATGCACTTTTTACAAAGAGTCGAAAGAAGGACTTCTGATATATAACGGCAATATGATAAAGCATCGAAATGATGCTGCATCAAAGATTTTCGGTTACCTACAGTTTTTGACGAGCACTGTTGATATGCTTGGAGAGAAGTTGTTTTATGAAATAAATGAATTAAGTAAGAAGTATCGTATAATTGAAATGAACAAAAGAAAGGTTGCAGGAAAAATCTGCAACCTATATGCGGTACACAATACAAATAATGATGATATTATACTTGTGATTCATATTGTTACGGACAGCGATGAAAAACTAGAAAATTACAAAACGATATTTGATACGATTTCAACAGTTTCAATTGCACAGAGTGATACACTTATGACGATGAACCTCGCAATCGATGCATTACAGCGTAAGATTACAGATGCTGAGGATGTCAAAAAGTATTTGGATTCGGCAAATCGTGCGTGTCTTATGGCCATCAAGCACAATAATACTATAAAAGAGCTTACTGATGACAGCGAAAGAATCGCCGAAAGCAGCAGGCTTGACCGCGCAATAAACAATGTTATTAAAATGTGCGAAACAATGATTGATAAATCGCGCATTGAGCTTAGTTTTGAAGAAAACGAAAAGTGCATCGCAGCGTGCAGTACCTATGAGCTTGAAAATATTCTCTACGCAATAATTTCCTGCATTTTAAAAGAACAAAGCAACGCAGGAAAGGTAAATATCATTACCACAAATGAGGAAGAAAACATAAAAATCGAAGTTAACTGCAGCGGGATTAAGTGGAATAAAAGCGACGAGCTTACCCGCGTTGATAATCGCGTCAAAACTTGCGGAGGAACGCTTTGTGTTGATAAGGGAATTGTCATTTCTCTTCCGCGCGGCAGAAGTGAAATGATCCTGCGCGCACCGATTGATGAAAACATCGATGTAAAACGCGCACTTATTGAGTTATCTGAGGTTATTTAAGATTAAAAAATTCGCAGCCGTTTTTATATGTAATTTCGGCAACTTCGGAGACGGAAAGACCTCTTAACTCTGCAATTTTTTCTGCAACCAGCGGAACAAAGCCGGGAAAGTTTCGCTTTCCGCGGTGCGGTACAGGTGTGAGATACGGGCAATCGGTTTCAATCATAATTTTATCAAGTGGCATCCATTCGATTACCGAGGGTGCCGCTTTTGCATTTTTAAATGTTGCCGCACCGGTAAATGATAAGTAAAAGCCGAGTGAAATTAAGATTTTCGCGTATTCAAGGCTACCTGAATAGCAATGATAAACGACCTTTAAATCGGTAAAATTACGCAAAATATTAAGGGAATCCTCGTGTGCATCACGGTCGTGAATTATAACAGGAAGCTTTAATTCGCGTGCAAGATGTAATTGTTCCTCGAAACGCTTTTTCTGGATGTCGCGAGGAGAGTGGTCATAGTAATAATCAAGGCCGATCTCGCCAATTGCACAAATTTTTTCGTTTTTAGTTAAATCGCGAAGAATGTCAAAGTCAGATTCTTTCATATTTTCTGCATCGTGCGGATGAACACCGACGGCACCGTAAATAAAATCGTATTTATCGCAAAGAGCAGCAGTGCGATATGATGATGGAATATCGCTTGATGCGTTAAGAACTCGCGAAACTCCGTAATCTTTAAGCGATGCGATGACAGCCTCCCTGTCTTCGTCAAAAGCGCTGTCATCTAAATGTGCGTGTGTATCAAAAAACATAGTTTATTCCTCCCAGTGAAAATAGTATAACACAAATGCTCGGATTTGTATAGAAACTATTGACTTTTGAATAAAAATGCTTTAAAATTCTACTATATAAAAATGTAAACTTACCACCCTTGCCCCCTTCGGTGGGTGAGGGTGTTTTATGTGTTTTGAAAGGCAGTGTTTAAGTATGGAAAAAATCACAGCACCGCGCGGTACGAAAGACGTTCTCCCTGAGGAGTCGTACCGTTGGCATTATCTTGAAGGGAAGCTTCGCGACGTCGCTCGTCGTTTCGGCTTTTCGGAAATCAGATTCCCGACCTTTGAGGATATAAACTTGTTCTGCAGAGGCGTTGGTGACACGACTGATGTTGTGCAGAAGGAAATGTATGACTTTACTGATAAGGGCGGTCGTCACATTGCGCTTCGTCCGGAGGGAACCGCTTCCGTTGTAAGAAGTGTAATTGAAAATGGATTGTATGCCAAGGGCTTACCGATTAAGGTTTATTACATAGCGCCGAACTTCCGCTATGAGAAGCCGCAGGCAGGAAGACTTCGTGAGCATCATCAGTTTGGTATTGAGTGCTTCGGCAGCTATGATGCAGGTGCAGATGCTGAGGTAATAGCAGTTGCAGATACAATGCTTCGCGAGCTTGGTATCCGCGATGTGTCGCTTCACATCAACTCATGCGGTTGCCCTAATTGCAGACCGAAATACCACGCAGCTCTTAAGGAATACTTTGAGTCGAGAAAAGCTGAGCTTTGCCCGACTTGTCTTGACAGACTTGACAGAAACCCGATGAGAATACTCGACTGCAAGAGTCCGATTTGTAAAGAAATCGCGGCTGATGCGCCGGTAATTCCGGATTTCTGGTGCGATGAATGCGTTGAGCATTTTGAAACCTTAAAGAAGCATCTCGACGGTTGCGGAATTTCTTATGTTGTTGATCCGCATATCGTTCGTGGTCTTGATTATTACACAAATACCGTTTTTGAGTTTATCGTCGATTGCATCGGCGCTCAGTCAACAATCTGTGGCGGCGGTCGATACAACGGTCTCGTTGAAACACTCGGCGGCCCGGCAACGGCAGGTCTCGGCTTCGGTTCCGGTCTTGAGAGACTCTTACTCACAATGGAGGCGCAGGGTGTTGAAATTCCGAATCCGGATACGCCAGATATTTTCGTTGCGGCTCTCGGAGAGGCGGCGCAGTTTGCATCAGCTAAGCTTACTTATGAGCTTCGCGGTATGGGTGTTGCAGCTGAGCGCGACACGCTCAATCGTTCACTTAAAGCGCAGATGAAGTATGCCGATAAAATCGGTGCACGCACAAGTATCGTAATCGGTGATGATGAAATAGCTAACGGAAAAGCAATTCTTAAAAATATGCAGAACGGTGAAAAGACAGAGGTTGAGCTTAATGCAAACGCAATCTCGAATCTTTTAACCGCACAGGAGGGTTAAGATTATGGCAGGAATTAAAGGAATGAAAAGAACTCGCTACTGCGGCGATTTTCGCGCAGAGCATATAGGTGAGAGCGCAACCGTTTTCGGTTGGGTTCAGAGAATGAGAAACCTTGGCGGTCTTATTTTCGTTGATTTACGCGACAGAACAGGTATCGTTCAGTGTACCTTTGATGAGGCTATTCACAAGGATCTTTTTGACCTTGCATTTACAGTAAGAAGTGAGTTCGTTCTCGCAATTTCGGGCACTGTACGCAGCCGTGGTGAGGGTGCTATCAACGATAAGCTCCCGACAGGTAGCGTTGAAATTTTAGCATCGGAGCTTCGCATTTTATCTAAGGCTAATACAACTCCGTTTGAAATCGTTGAGGACAGCGATGTAAACGATGTGCTTCGCCTTAAATACCGCTATCTCGACCTTCGCCGTCCTGATATGCAGAGAACAATTGCTCTCCGTCATCGCATTTCAAAAATCGCTCGTGACTATTTCGACGAGCAGGGCTTTTTTGAGATTGAAACCCCGAT
>JAZPZP010000074.1:0-8718 GCA_045544695.1 Eubacteriales bacterium
GGTCTTAAATGAGTAGCGCTCTTATAGGAAAATGGGGCGAGGCAAAGGCTTCGGAATACTTGCGCTCAAAAGGATATAAAATTGAGGCGATAAACTATCATTCGCGTTTTGGCGAAATTGACATTGTTGCTTCAAAGAAAAAGATTTTAGCTTTTGTTGAGGTTAAATTAAGAAAAAATAGCAGTCACGGCGCACCGCTTGAGTTTGTTACATATTCTAAACAAAACAAAATTCGCCTTACAGCTGAAGTTTATTTGCAGGAAAAAGGCGATTTAAAGCTTCAACCGCGCTTTGACGTTATAGAAATATATGCACCATTCGGCATCTCGGATGATTTTACTATAAATCACATTGAGAATGCCTTTGAATAAGGAGGATAATATGGAATTTTTCAGTACAAGAGATGCATCTCTTCGCGTATCAGCAGCTAAGGCGATCAGTCAGGGCTTAAGCTTTGACGGAGGCCTTTTTGCTCCAACAGAAATTCCAAAGCTCACTACTGAGGATATCAAGGCTCTTTGTAAGATGTCATACCCTGAGCGTGCGGCATTTATTATCGGTAAGTATCTTACTGATTTTACTGCTGATGAGCTTATGGAATACGCAAATGCGGCATATAATACAGAGGAGTTTTCAAGTGCTGCCATTGCACCTGTCCGTAAATTAAACGATACTGCTAATATTTTAGAGCTGTGGCACGGTCCGACAAGTGCATTTAAAGATATGGCACTTCAGATTTTACCGTATTTGCTTACCGCGTCTATGCGTAAATGCGGCGAGACAAAAACCGCTTGTATCTTGGTTGCAACCTCCGGTGATACCGGTAAGGCGGCACTTCAGGGCTTTGCTGATGTTGAGGGTACTAAGATTGCAGTCTTCTATCCGAAGGACGGTGTAAGCCGTGTTCAGGAACTTCAGATGACAACTCAGGAAGGTAATAATGTATATGTTTCTTCAGTTGTAGGAAACTTTGACCAGGTTCAGAGCAAGATGAAAGAGATTTTTGCCGATGTTGACCTGAGAGAAAAGGTTGCAGGCGGAAACTGCTTCTTCTCATCTGCTAACTCAATTAACTGGGGTAGAGCAGTGCCGCAGATTGCTTATTATGTATCAGGCTACTGCGATATGTTAAATTCGGGCGAAGTTCAGGAAGGCGAAAGCTTTAATGTTTGTGTTCCGACAGGTAACTTCGGAAATATCTTAGCGGCATATTATGCCCGTGAGATGGGTATTCCGATTGCAAAACTTATCTGTGCATCTAACAGAAACAATGTCTTAACCGATTTCTTCAATACCGGTAAATATGATAAGCAGCGTGAGTTCTATACAACAACTTCACCTGCTATGGATATTCTCGTTTCGAGTAACTTGGAGCGCCTTTTATTCCATTTATCCGGTAATGACGACGCAACTATTAAAAAGTATATGTCAAAGCTCGCGTCAGACGGTGCTTATACTGTAAATTCCGATATTTTAGCAAAGCTTAATGACTTGTTCTACGCTGGCTTCTGCGATGATGCAGATACAATGAAAACAATTTCAAATGTATTCTCAGAGTATAATTATTTAATTGATACACACACTGCTGTAGGAATCAATGTTTATAATAAGTACCTCGAGGAGACAGGAGATAATAAGAAAACTCTTATCGCGTCAACTGCAAGTCCGTTTAAATTCTCCGATTCTGTTATTTCAGCTCTCGGAGTTGACACTCAGCTTGACGGATATGAGCTTTTAGAGATTTTATCTCGTACTACAAAGGTTAAGATTCCGAAGCCGCTTGCTGAACTCGCGGGAAAAGAAGAGCGTTTTAAAAACACCCTTACTCGTGAAGATATCGAGGGCGCGGTTTTAGATTTTGTTATGTAACTCGGGAAAGCTCCCGAGCGCTTAATTGAAACTGCCGTCTTTCTTGCAATATGTGCTGCAAACTGTATCGCGTTCACTCTGCGCGTGCTTTCCGCGAACATCAATATGCTTTGCGGTACAACGGTTTGCAACGCTGTGATGCACACAACTTTCGACGGAACAGGAGACACAAGCGGATGTTTGGTTTTTATCAAATAAACCCATTTTAATCTTCCTCCTTTTTTGTTACACAGCTATTGTGTGCAATTAAACGAAATTCATAACTTTAAAATTTAACCTAAAAAGGAGTTTAAAGCTATGTCAGTTTTTGCCATTGGCGATCTGCATTTATCGTTTACTACCGAAAAGCCAATGGATATTTTTGGTGACGGTTGGAGCGACCATATAGCGCGACTTGAAGAAGGATTTAAAATTGTGAGCGACGATGATCTGGTAATCCTTGCGGGTGACAGTTCTTGGGGAATTTCACTTAAAGAATCGCTTGAAGATTTCAAGTTTATCGACTCGCTACCGGGTAAAAAATTACTGCTTAAAGGGAATCACGACTATTGGTGGGAAACGGTTTCTAAAACCAAAAGGTTTTTTGAAGAAAACGATATAAAAACAATCGATATTTTGCACAATAATGCTTTTTTGCATAACAATATTGCGATTTGCGGAACGCGTGGATGGTTTGCTCCCGAAAACGAAGAGGACGCTCACGCAGAAAAAATTTATAACCGCGAAATATCAAGACTTAAGACATCTCTTGAGGCGGCAAAAAAGTTAAATGCCGATGAAATTCATTGCTTTTTACATTATCCGCCGATATCGAAAGGATATGAGTGTACCGAGATTACCGAAATGCTCGAAAGTTATGGTGTAAAAACCTGTTCTTACGGACATTTGCATGGCTACGGTCACGGAATTAGATTTGAGGGTGTTATGAAAAATGTTGAGTACAGATTAATTTCTGCCGATTATCTCAAGTTTTTGCCCGTCAAAATTTGATATTTTATGCATAATTTAGCTTCTTTTTATGAATTTATTGTTTAAATTCTATAAACTTAGAAAAAAGTGTAGCATTTTCTAAAATTTTCTGTTACAATATAATCTGTTACATAAGATTCAGGAGGAATTAACATGAAGTTAAAATCTGTTGAAAAACTCGAGAACAGCAAAGTTTGTCTCGAAATCGTAGTTGAACCTGCCGAGTACGAAGCAGGTGTTGAGTATGCTTACAAGAAAAATGTAGGCAAAATTAACATCCCAGGCTTCCGTAAAGGTAAGGCTCCGCGCAAGATGATTGAGCGTATGTATGGCCCGACCGTATTTGCTGAGGATGCTATCAATTATGCATTCCCGATTGCTTACGAGGCTGCAGTTAAAGAAAGCGGCATCGAGCCGGTTGAGCAGGCTGAGATTGATGTTACCGAGTTTAACGATAATACCTTTACTTTCAAGGCAACTGTTACTGTTCGCCCTGAGGTTACTCTTGGCGATTACAAGGGTATCACCGCTGAGCGTCCGGTTGTTACCGTTGAGGATGCTGACATTGAAGCTGAAATCAACCGCTTAAAGGAGCGTAACTCCCGTCTCGTTTCTGTTGAGCGTGCAGCTAAGGATGGCGATACAGTTGTTATCGACTTCGAAGGCTTCGTCGATGGCGTTGCATTTGACGGCGGCAAGAGCGAGAACCACAGCTTAAAGCTTGGCTCAGGTCAGTTTATTCCGGGCTTTGAGGATCAGCTCGTTGGCAAGAGCGCAGGGGACGAGTGCGATGTTAACGTTACTTTCCCGACTGAGTACCACTCTGAAGACCTTGTAGGTAAAGAAGCTGTATTTAAAGTTAAAGTAAATGAAGTTAAGGAAACAGAAGAGCCGGTAGTTGACGATGAGTTTGCTAAGGACGTTTCTGAGTTTGATACATTAGATGAGCTTAAGAAGGATATCGAGGCTAAGATTCGTGATAGCCGCGAGAAGATGGCTGACGATGCTTTCGAGAGCGCACTTATGGATAAAATTATTGAAAAAATGACCGTTGAAGTTCCTGAGGTTATGATCGAGAATCAGCTCGATTATATCGTAAATGATTACAGCAACCGTCTTTCTTCACAGGGTATTACTTTAGATTCATATCTCCAGATGACCGGTATGGATATGGCTGCATTCCGCGCTAACTTCCGCGACAGTGCTCTCCGCCAGGTTAACATCAACTTAGCTCTCCAGAAGATTGCTGAGCTTGAGAATATCGTTGTTTCCGACGAGGAGATTGACGAGGAGTATAAGAACCTTGCTGAGCAGTATGGTATGCCGGTTGAGCGTCTCCGCGGATATCTCTCCAAGGATATGATGATGCACGATATGCACCTTATGAAGACTATGAAATTTGTTCGTGAGAACAACAAGTCTAAGAAGCCGGCAACTAAGAAGACTGCTGCAAAGAAGGATGATGCAGCTGCTGAGAAAAAGCCTGCTGCTAAGAAAACAACTTCTACTGCTAAGAAGACCACTTCAACTGCAGCTAAGAAGCCGGCAGCTAAGAAAAAAGCAGAGGATGCTGAATAATTTCAGCTTAATCTGACTATAACTTTAAAAAAGGGGACGGGCGGCTTATTTATTTTAGCCGCCCGTCTGTGCAAAAATTCAGATTGTCAGTTTTTGTCAATATTTTAAAGGAGTGACATTTAAAATGAGTTTAGTACCAACAGTCATTGAACAAACAAACCGCGGTGAGCGCGCATATGACATTTTTTCGCGATTATTAAACGACCGTATTATCATTTTATCAGACGAGGTTAATGACACAACCGCAAGTTTAGTTGTCGCTCAGCTTCTGTACCTCGAATCACAGGACATGGATCGCGATATCCAACTCTATATCAACAGCCCTGGTGGATCTATTACTGCGGGTATGGCAATTTATGATACTATGAATTACATCAAATGTGATGTATCTACAATCTGTGTAGGTATGGCGGCATCTATGGGTGCGTTCTTGCTTTCTGCAGGTGCTAAGGGCAAGCGCCTTGCTCTCCCGAATTCCGAAATTATGATTCATCAGCCACTTTCTGGTATGCAGGGTCAGGCAACTGATATTAAAATTCATACCGACAGAATTTTACGCATCAAGCAGAAGTTGAATGAGATTTTATCCGATGTTACTGGTCAGCCGCTTGATAAGATTATAAACGATACCGAGCGCGACAACTTTATGTCTGCCGAGGAAGCTATGAAGTATGGCCTTATCGATAAGGTAATTGACAAGCGCGCATAATGAAAGGATTGCTTTTATATGCAAACAACTGATAATAAACCGGTATGCTCGTTTTGCGGCCGCTCACAAGAAGAGGTTGGCCGCTTGATTTCCGGTCAGACAGGATATATCTGTAATGACTGTATCGAACTTTGCAACGAGCTTATCGACCATTATAAAACTGAAAATATCGAATCCATGGACGATGCAAAGCGCGAAATCACGCTGCTTAAGCCGCAGGAAATCCACAACCGTTTAAACGAATATATCGTAGGTCAGGAAAGGGCTAAAATTACCCTTGCTGTTGCTGTTTATAACCATTATAAGCGCATTATGCACCTTGATGATAACGACGATGTAGAACTTCAAAAGAGCAATATCTTAATGATTGGTCCTACCGGCTGCGGTAAGACACTTTTTGCTCAGACTCTTGCTAAAATGTTGAATGTCCCGTTTGCAATTGCAGATGCAACTACGCTTACCGAGGCAGGTTATGTCGGCGAAGATGTCGAGAACATATTGCTTCGTCTTATTCAGGCTGCTGATTATGATATTGAAGCTGCTGAAAAGGGTATAATTTACATTGATGAAATTGATAAAATTGCCCGTAAGAGCGAGAATACATCCATTACTCGAGATGTTTCCGGCGAAGGTGTTCAGCAGGCTCTTTTAAAGCTTTTGGAAGGCACTGTTGCAAATGTTCCGCCAACGGGTGGAAGAAAGCATCCGCATCAGGAATTTATTCAGATTAATACATCCAATATTCTCTTTATTTGCGGTGGTGCTTTTGACGGAATTGATAAGGTTATTTCAAAGCGTACAGCTAAAAACGGCATAGGTTTTGGTTCTGAAATAACCAGCAAAGAGGAAATGGAGCTTTCTAAGCTTTTAGAAAAGATTCAGCCTCATGACTTGCTGAAATTTGGCATTATTCCTGAGCTTGTCGGCCGACTTCCTGTTATCGCGCCACTCGAGGCGTTAGACAGAGAAGCGATGATAAAAATCTTAACCGAGCCGAAAAATGCACTTACAAAGCAGTATAAAAAGCTTTTAAAGCTTGATGATGTTGAACTTGAATTTACATCTGATGCATTAGAAGCAATTGCCGATTCCGCAATCGAGCGCAAAATCGGTGCACGTGGTCTTCGCGCGGTTTTGGAAGGCGTTATGACAAAGATTATGTATGATATTCCGTCCGATGAAACCATTTCCAAAGTTACTATAACAAAGGAATGCGTTACCGACAATAATCCGATTATAGAAAGAAAATAGCATCTTGCAAGAAAGGAAGTGACGCCTGATGCAAGAAAATCCTGTAAAAATAACTGAAATAATACCGGTGCTTCCGCTTCGCGGACTTACCGTTTTTCCGGGTATGAATGTTCACTTTGATGTTGGCAGAGAGAAATCGGCCAGTGCATTGCATGCAGCTATGACTCGTGGTCAGAAAATTTTTCTTGTTGCACAGAAGGAGATCACAACAGATGACCCAAATGTGAGTGATTTATACACAATAGTAACAATTGCTCATATTGAGCAGATTTTAAAATTCCCTACGGGTGAAAATATGCGCGTGTTAGTCCGTGGTGAAGAGCGTGCTATCATTGAAGCTGTTACGCAGACAAAGCCGCATTTAGAGGCTGAGGTTTCGCGCCCGCCTGTACTCAAAATGCGCGAAAGTATTCTTCGTCGTGAGGCACTCGTTCGTTCAACACACGAAATTTTCAGCGAATATGCTGAACTTGCGCCCAAAATGACGCAAGAGGTTATTCTCGGTGTTTTAGCAAAGAATGATCCGGGCGAGCTTGCGGATTTCATTGCACAGAATTTACCTACACCGTATCAGAATAAACAGTTGGTACTTGAGGAAATTCATCCGTTCCGCCGTCTTTCAATTCTTAATAAGCTCCTGAGTCGAGAGCTTGAAATTTTCCGTTTGGAAAACGATATTGCAGGACAGGTAAAAGATCAGATTGATAAAAATCAAAGAGACTATTTCCTGCGTGAACAGCTCCGCGCTATTCAAAATGAGTTGGGCGAAGGAGAAGAACTTTTAAGCGAGATCGAGGAGTACAGAGAGAAAATCTATGCGCTCACGCTTTCTCCTGAAATTGAAGAAAAGCTTTTGCACGAAGTATCACGCCTTTCTAAAATGCAACCGACATCACCTGAGAGTACTGTTATAAGAAGCTATCTGGATACTTGTTTAGAGCTTCCGTGGAATACTCGTACTCGTGATAAAACAGGTCTTTCCAATGCAAGAAAAGTTCTTGATCGCGGCCATTTTGGTATGGAAAAGGTCAAAGAGCGTATTATTGAATTTATTGCAGCGCGTCAGTTAGCACCGGATATAAAGGGACAGATAATCTGTCTTGTTGGCCCTCCGGGTGTAGGTAAAACATCAATTGGTAAGTCTATAGCTGAGGCTCTCGGCCGTAAGTTTGCGCGTCTTTCACTTGGTGGTGTTCGAGATGAGGCTGATATCCGTGGTCACAGAAAGACCTATATCGGAGCAATGCCCGGACGTATTATGAATGCGCTCAAGCTTGCTGGTAGTAAGAATGCGCTTATTTTACTTGATGAGATTGATAAAATGAGCTCAGACTTCCGCGGTGATCCGACTGCGGCATTACTTGAAGTTTTGGATTCCGAACAGAATCATGCTTTCCGCGATCACTATATTGAGCTTCCGTTTGATTTATCTGAGGTAATGTTTATAACAACCGCTAACACAACCTCAACCATTCCGGCTCCGCTTCTCGACCGTATGGAGGTAATTGAATTATCAAGCTATACAGCTGAGGAGAAGTTTAACATTGCAAAGCGTCATCTTATCCCGAAGCAGATGAAGCGTCACGGACTTACAAGTTCGGATTTTCGCATTGATGACAAGGGTATTTATAAGGTGATTGAGGCGTATACACGCGAAGCAGGTGTTAGAACACTTGAGCGTGAGATTGGTACAATATGTCGCCGCGCAGCTAAGAAAATTGTCGCAAAAGAGAGCGAGAAAATTACTGTTAAGTGCGATAATTTAAAGGAATTCTTAGGTGTAGAACGTTATCGCTCTGATATTACCAAAACTATGGATGAGCCCGGTGTTGTCAACGGTCTTGCGTGGACATCCGTTGGTGGCGAAATCTTAGAGGTTGAGGTTAGCGTCGTAGATGGTACCGGCAAAATTGAAATTACCGGTAATCTCGGAACAGTTATGAACGAGTCGGCAAAAGCGGCACTTACTTATGTAAGAAGCCGTACTGATGTTTTCGGAATTGATCACGACTTTTACAAGAAATCTGACATTCATATTCATTTTCCTGAGGGAGCGATCCCGAAAGATGGCCCAAGTGCAGGTATTACTATTACTACAGCTCTTGTCAGCGCGCTGACTAATATTCCTGCTGATTCGAGCATTGCTATGACGGGTGAAGTTTCAATCCGCGGTAGGGTTTTACCGATTGGAGGTCTTAAAGAAAAGACTATGGCTGCTTACAGAGCGGGAATTACTAAAGTTATAATTCCGCAGGAAAATGTTAAGGATTTAGAAGAAATTTCAAAGACTGTTCGTGAAAAAATTGAATTTGTTCCGGTAACTCATGTTGATACCGTTATTT
>JAZPZP010000075.1:0-6393 GCA_045544695.1 Eubacteriales bacterium
TGCAGCAAAGCCTGCACCTGTGATGATCGCGGTTTTTCCTTTTAAAAATCCCATGTTCATTTCCTCCTTTATTTTGCGCTCTGTAATGTATATATTATATCACACAAACAGAAAAACGGCAACTATTTAAGTTGCCGTTTATTATTATTCAAATGAATCCATTACTGCAAGCTCAAAGCGCTTTGCAGAGTCGTTATGCGCGCCATTGTTAATAAGTGAATTTTTAAGGAAAATTGCAGAAATTTTATTAACCGGGTCAATCCAGAAGAATGTACCGTAGTAGCCTGCCCAACCGAAAGATCCCTTTGGAACTTTCCATTCATAGTCATCACTCTCGATAACACGAACGGTAAGCCCCCAGTTCTGCGGACCCGGGTGTGCTTCTTTTGAGAGCTGCGGTGTCGCCATCAATTTAAGCGACTCTTCAGATACGATTCGTCTATCTCCGACCTTGCCTCCATTTACGAGCATTTCAGCAAACTTAATATAATCCGGAAGAGTTGCCGCAAGACCTGCACCAGAGATAATTCTCGTCGTCGGCATATCAATAAATACGCAGCCGTCAGTTGTTTCTCCGACCACACATTTATCGTCAACCTTGTTATGCACCTGAATAAAACGGCTCCACTGTTCCTCTGTCGGGTTAAATGTAATATCTGTCATTCCGCACGGGTCAAAAATTTCATCCTGCAAGAATTTATCAAACGGTATTCCCGTAACCTTCTCTGCAATAACGGTAAGCACGTCGAAAGCCGCAAAAGCACTGTAATGCTCAACCGTCATCGGCTCAAACTCAAGACCTTCTTTTAAGTAAAAATTGATTGTACCATCAATCGTCATACGGTCTTCTTTTGATATTTTTGTTTTTGTTCTGCTGCCGAAACCCGAAGTATGTGCAAGAAGGTGTCTTATTGTAACTTCACATTTGGGTTTTCCAAGGTCGTTTCCGTCATCGTCAATGATGTGAACATCTGCAAATTCAGGAATATATTTTGAAACCTTATCGTCGAGCGCAATTAAGCCTCTATCAACCAAAATCATCATTGCAACGCCTGTAATCGGCTTTGTCATCGAAGCTAAACGGAACATAGTTTTATCGGAAGGAGCTTCATCTCCCCCCAGCTCTGTTGTTCCGAAATATTTTTTTAGTAAAAGCTCTCCGTTCTGGCAAACAGCATATGCACAGCCGAAAACGAAATGCTCGTCAAAATCAACCTGCGCTGCTTTTGTGATATTCTCTTCTAAAAGTTTCTTGTTAAGCATGATGTTCTCCTCTTGGTTTTAAGAAATCTTGATTTTGAGCGAAATTTTATTCTCTCCACGCACGGCGAACTTCTTATAATGGCCATTTCTGTTTGCGTATTTCTGCTCTTTATCAATTATCAAAGCATCGCTTGAATACTCGCAAACCGCGCCTTTATAGGAAATTTTAACCGCGTTTTTCTCTGCTATTATATCAGTAAAATCTTTACCGTCAAAATAAAATACCGGGAACAAAATTTCGAGCTCGCCTGAACCCTCCGCAATGAATTCAATACCGTCATTTGTCATTTCACAAATTTGGTAAACAATATTTCCATGCTCGGTTTCACACTCAAATTTAACACGCAGAACATCATTTGTCAATATTTTTTCAATTAATTTGTATTTTGTTTTTGCATCGTAGGTATAGTCAAACTCTCCCGCTACCTCTATACCTGCGCAAATCGACATTCCCGACGGGTTAACTATATCAACCTTATAGCCCGTGTCATCACTGTGCTTTTTAAACGGTACGGAAAGGCAGATTGTTTCAGGCATACCCCTCTTATGAATTCTACCAAGACCTGATGCATCGTAATGCTCATCAGCTTTTAATTCAAATTCAGCGGTGTAATCACCAAAGCGGCACAAAACCTTGCGGAAAGCCTCACTTGTTTCGCAAATTGAATTTGTTGCTATTGCAGGGCACGGAACTTCTTCAATATCATCGTCTGCCAACGCGTAAGCTAGATAAAGCCAGGAAGCACAGGTTACCATATATTTATCAAAATAAGCATAATCCTCGCAGCCGTAGCTTGTATTGCGCGGATAGAAGTTTTTAATATGGCGCAATTCATCGCTATCTAACCAGAATTTGAAGTTTTCCATTGCATAGCTTGCAGCACTTTTGAATTTTCCTGCAAGACTTAAATCGCCGCGTTTCTTGAAAAATACAGCATAAAATTCGCATATAGATGCGTAGAGTGTAGGATTGTGCAAAAACTGACACGATCTTCCGCCAAACGGTGCATCTCCGCTTACCGATTGCATCTCAAGTGTAATATCTGCTGATTTTAAAAGTTGTTCCTCAAGCTTTTCTTTATACTTTCCATTATAGCCAAAGTAGAGCGCTCCCGCAAGCTGAAGGCGACCTACAAAATCGTAAAGTATCGGTTCATGCGGATCTTTATACATTCCGTTTTCGTCAAACGCGAACATCTGCGATGCAATCTCATATTCGATAAACTCGCTTTCATCACCGATGCCTGCATACTTTCTCATCTGTTCACTGAAAGCGCCAAATGCAGACCAGTTGCCCATCGGCCCCGGCTCTTTTGGCGGAATTGAGCTGTATGTTTCATATGGGTTAATTTTCGCTAAATCAGCTCGCCAAGCATCGGTAACCGACTTTTCAAAAACCTGAGCTTTCTCAACTTCAAGAATACAAAAAACAACTTCCTTAACAGAAAAATCATTTCCCGTACGGTATCGGTTTCGTTTCTTGGCAACAGGAATTTCACGGCAGCACAAGTCCATCATTTTCTTAAACTGCTCTTTATACTCAAGCTTTCTGCCATGTGCAATAAGTATACCAAGATTCGATACAAGGCGCGGAAAACCATGCTCCTCAATACTGTTTTCTTCAACGCTTTTGGTATAATTTTCAATGTGCTCACGCGAATATGCGGAAACCACTTTTTCCATCAAATCAATATATATTTTCTTTTCCATACCAAACACCCCTTTGTAAGTAACATTATACATTTACTTCGAGTTATTTACTATGTAAATTCAACTAATTTTTATGTAAATCTTGCAAAAACAGCAATTACCCAATATTGGATAATTGCTGTTTTTATTAGAATGTTCCTTTTTTGAGAATAATGTTACCGTAAGGACGGGTATCTGCTGTAATTACTGCAGCATAAGCGCCTTTCATTCTGTCGTAGAAGGCGAAGCGTTCAATATGCTCAACGGTTACATCCGAAACCTTAGCGATTGCCGCCTTATATTCATCCCAGTTGGTTGTATCAATTGCTTCGTCACCCGGAACCTTTTCCATTAAAAATGCTGACTGCTCATACGTATCAAGCGGTAAAAGCGTTAAAATTGCATCAACTAATTTTGCCGCATTTTCAACATCTGCACGAAGTACGCGCGGAACAAGTCTGATTGCAGGGCAATTTGCGTCGCAAATTACGATTTCATCGCCGTGCCCCATTTCTGATAAAGTTTTTAAAAGCTCAGGTGATATAATTGCCGGAATTCCTTTTAACATAATAATCTCTCCTTAATATTCATTTACAAGCGGATATGTGATTTCTTCGTCTTCTTCAACTGCTACAAAGCGCTCGGACTTCTTAAAGAAAACGTTGTCGGTATTATCGTCGTTAACCTTCGACACCTCACCAACGATTAAAAGACCTTCGCCACGCTTAGCATAAAATTTATGGAAAACATAAGGCTCAAGCGTTATGCTGTTACCGGGTGTTACCTCAATTAAGCTGCCTGCAGGAAGTACGTTTTTAACACCATCGGTATAAACGGTAACGTCGTTTACCATGTCAAGGCCGCCATCTTCTGCCTTATTGTATAACTGAACAACTAAAATTCCGCCGCCACGGTTGATGATATCCTCGCTCTTGAAAATATGGTAGTGGAGCGGAATTTCCTGCTCAGTTTCATCGGATAAAATAATGTATTTTTCAGCATACGGCATTTTCATTTCCGCATCGTCTTTATCTCCGTTACGAACGGTAAAAAGAGTTGCACCGCACTTATCGAAATCGCCGCTTCCGAAATCAGTTACGTCCCATCCGAGCATACGCTCGCGGATTAAACCTGTTTTGCTTTCATTTTCTTTCCAATCTGCTACCTTCCAATAACCGAACATCGGAAGCGAAATCTTATATTCTTTCATACGTGCCATTGCGCGGTTAATTGCCGCATTGATTTGTGAACGCTTCATTTTAATATCCTCCTATTTCTGTTTAATAATATTATTGCATAAATAAGAAAGATAAGCAAGTAACAGGTTTCTTTTTTAAGGGAATTTAGTTATAAAAAATCGGTAATACTTGCGTATTACCGATTTTTATTATTTAAATCTTAGACCTTCTCGTGAGTGTCGATCATCTCAATATTGCCGTTCGGGCAACGGTTGTAGCACATACCACAAGCTACGCACTTGTCAGAATTAATCTGGAGAGTATCTGCTTTGATGATCATCGGAGCGAAGTCAGTACAGATTGTCTTACAGAGCTGGCAGCCCTCACCGCAACCACACTGTAAGCAGCGGGAAGCTTCAGCGACAGCCTCTTCCTCTGTGAATACGCGTCTGTATGTATTGAAGTTCTTAGCTCTTTCCTTGCCCTCAGCAGTTTCGAGGTTAACACCTGCGTCATCGCTGAAGTACGGATTGCGATGGAGAACCTTTTCAGCCGGAACAACCGGATACTGGCTAACGAACTCGATGCTCGGGTTACCGTTAGTAAGCTTTGTATCGATTGCATATGCTGCACGGCGACCGTCAGCAATAGCAGAGATGATGTTACGAACTTCAACAGCGTCACCACCTGCATAAACGAAACCGTCAACAGATAATGTCTCAGCATCAGCGTCAACCATACCCTTAGCGGTTAATGCAAGCTCAGCTGCAGCAGCCTTATCCGGCTTCTGACCAACAGCAGAAATAACAGTGTCGCAAGCGAGAGTAAACTCAGCACCATTAACACCCTCCGGACGGCGACGGCCTGAAGCGTCAGCAGCACCGAGAGTCTGGTTAGCCATACGGATAGCAGAAACCTTAGCGCCATCCTTAACGATTTCAACAGGAGCAACGAGGTACATAATCTTAACGCCCTCTGCCTCTGCCTCTGCGATTTCATCAGCAGTAGCCGGCATCTCGTCACGAGTACGGCGATATGCAATATAAACATCCTTAGCGCCAAGGCGAAGTGCACTACGTGCAGCGTCAACAGCAGTAAAGCCACCGCCGAGAACTACAACGCGCTCGCCAACTGCCGGCTTCTTGCCCTCGTAAACTTCCTTTAAGAAGTCAACAGCAGAAACAGCAGCATCGTCACCCGGAACACCCGGAAGAGTACCGCACTGAGCACCGATACCTGTGAATACAGCATCGTAGCCTGCAGCCTTGAGGCCAGCAACGGTAATGTCCTTACCGAAGGTAGTACCTGTGATGATTTCAACGCCCATTGACTCGAGGAGAGCAAATTCAGCGTCGATTGCGCCCTTATCCATACGGAAGTCCGGAATAGCGTAGCGCATCATACCGCCAAGCTTTTCTTCCTTCTCGAACATTGTTACAGCGTATCCTGCCTTTGCAAGGTACCAAGCTGCAGAGAAGCCTGCAGGACCTGAACCGATAACTGCAACGCGCTTGCCGTTATTTTCAGCCTTTGAAGTATCCGGCTTCCAGCCGTTCTTCTTAGCCTGGTCAATTGCGAATTCCTTAAGGTCACGAATCTGGATTGCACGGCCTGTAACACCACGTGTACAAGCGAGCTCACACGGATGTGAACATACCTGACCACAGATGCTCATAAGCGGAGCTGCGCCAACGATTAAGTTGTAAGCTTCCTGATACTCGCCCTCAGCAATCTTGTGAATATAAGCCTGAGCCGGAACGTGGGCCGGGCAAGTGCCCTTACACGGAGCAGCGAGAGGCTCCTTAATGTGAGCGTAACCGTGGTAGAGAGTAACCTCCTGAGCTGTTCTTACATGCGGAACGATAAGGTCACGCATATCGCGAGTTGTCTTATAATTATGAGTCTGCATAAAGTCACGAACGCCGTCGATAAGATCGCCGATGAAGCCGTAACCTGAGATAAGAGTCTCAGAGCAGATACCGATCATATCAGCACCGCACATGAACATCTCAATAGCGTCATGCCAGTTGCGGATACCGCCGGCCATCATGATCTTGCCTTCCGGACCGTTTACCTTACGGATTTCGTAGGTATCACGGAGAGCAAGCGGCTTAACCCAAGAACCACAGTGGCAGGACATTGAAATCTCATCCTGAAGGTGGTACGGAGCACGGTCCGGAGCTTCGATATTGATCGGCGGGATAGCCATACGGTTAGAAGTACCACCGACAGCGTCAGCGCCTGCAGCATAAAGAGCAGTAGC
>JAZPZP010000076.1:0-4898 GCA_045544695.1 Eubacteriales bacterium
GCACTTTAAAGAGTGCATTTTTTGATTCAGAACAAACAACAAAATCGCAGATTATCCTGGCGGATATCAAGATTTTTTGTGCAGTTATGGACTAAAAATCCCTCTTTTAAGCGATTTATCCCTACGACCAACCGCCTTAAGGTGGCCTTTTTTATTATTCAATATCGTACCAGGTATCTGTCGGGGTAAAGCCGTTATCTTCACCCTCAACCGGAATTGAAATTCCGTAGCCGCCGTGGCTATCGTATGAGTCGAAGTTGCGCTTCATATATAAAAGCTCGCCTCGCTCCGGAATGTCGTAATGTTTAAGTGCCTTATAGCCCTTTTCGTCATTTGTATAATCCTCGCGTGACTCTAAGTCGGAATAGCGGAACGCCATACGCATAAGGCGAATGTTGTTTCTCGCAGCAGGAGTTTCAGCTGCAGCGAGGGCCTTATCATAACCTGCATATATTCTCTCTTTATCAATGTGATTCTGGAGGTAAATACCTGCCGTCATAATCTCGCACTGACCGTCGAGCACTTCCTCAGCATAGCGGATATTGTCGGCAACAAATTCTGCACCTTTACCGAAAATTCGGGTGAAGAGCTTTAAATTATCCTCCATTGAAAGCTCGGTGTTGTATGAGGTTCTGCCACAGGTATAGTAGTTAAATAAGTTATTCCAATGGTTATACACCTCAAACTGCGACTGCACGCCAAAGATTTTATTTTTAACCATATTTTTATATAACGCCTGCATCTCATCTGCCATCGGAACATAACGCTGGCGACCCGGATAGACGCCCATATAATACTCGTAATAAATAACTGCCGCGCCAACATCTCTCCATTCTAAAGCTGCATCCTCAAAGAAGGTTCCGTTAAGGCATGAGCCGTCAGGCTTTCCGCATTTACGAAGACCTGTTGCATGCCATACCGCGAGCGATACCATCATATTGTCTTCGAGCTTTTTAACGCTCGCAGGTGGTGTCCACATATCGGTATATGCGCTTGTGCCTATTCTGACATCAGGATGTACCTTTGCAACTCGCTTTGCTACCTCGGTCATCATATAATAATAGTTTTCTGTTTTTGTGTATGGCTTGCATTTAGGGCAACAACACTGTGGCGCTGTGCCGTCTTTGTTTGAAAATGCATAAACCTTAACCTGTGGGTTCTGATTTAGCCATTCAATCATGTTATTTGCAAGCTGTTCAATCATTTCATCATTTCGTGAACAGAGCACCATCTGACCCCAGTTATCAACCATTTCAAAACGGCTGCCATCTTCAAGCATCTTGTAATACTCGGGATGAGTTACGTAATACTCTTCAGGGAAATACTTATTACCGTGCGGCGGCATAAGCGTATCAATCGTGTCGTGATGACCGACGCGGAAAATAAATCCGCGCTTTGCACATTCATCTAACATTCCGTTTTCTTTAAAATGCTCATAAACTGCATTCCAGGTATAGAAATAATTATATCTGTTCTTGCAAAGCCAATCAAGGAAGGTGTGGTCTAAATCGTAATCTGCCGCAACGCCGTGTGCCGAATACTGCGCGCAAACTCCGCGATATGGCAAATCCGCCTTTGCTTTAATATAGTAAACGCCCGTTAAATCAATACTTTCTTTTTCGGGAACAAGCTCACCGCCCGGAACTCCCTCTTTGGTGTATGCCGCAAGTGAGCAATCTAAAAAGCGTTCAAGGAGCTCGTAAACCGAATAAATTGTTCCGCGCTCGCGCTCGTTTTCATTCTTTGAGCTACCTGCAAGGATTACGCAGTCACCAAAATCCTTTATAAAAATACCCTCAGGGCCGGGGACTAATTTATCAAACTCAGCTTCAGAAATATATTTCTTTGCGTATTCGTTTCTCGACGGGTCACCGATTATAATCGCCTCACCGTCGGGCTTTGTTGTTATTTCAAGATTTGCACCGCAAATCTTTTTTATGTATTTTTTAAGCTCATCTGCTGCAAATTTTTCGCGCTCGGTCGCGTTTGCAGGGATGATGATTTTCGCTTTACTTTCTTTGGTTATAATCATATTTTACCACTCCTTTTTAGTGCTCAATTGTAATGTAACACAAATAGTAACGGCGGTCAATTCCAAAAAAACGCTAATTCGTGTAATTTTACGGCCTGCTGCTGCTCGGCGCAACACCAAAGCGTTTTTTATACGCGCGGTAAAATGCAGAATAATCACTGAATCCGCATTTCTGCGCGACTACCGTTGCACGTCCTCCCTCGCCGAGCATCGTTTTAGCGACGGTAAGACGCTTGACGCCTATGTATTCCCACGCGGAAAGGCCTGTTGTTTTCTTAAAAAGACGCGTTAAGTGTGTTTTGCTGATATAAAACCTGTTCTGAAGCTCGGCTAAAGATAGTTGTTCGCTCAAGTGCTGCTCAATATAAAGCGTAATCTGCGACATAAGCGTATCCTCAGCGTCATTCTTTACATCACAGCGCTTTGTGTGTGCGTCATAAAGCTCTTGCAATACACAGTAGAACATAGAATCAAGCCTTAATTTATCTGCATATTTATCGCCGTTTATTTTTGACATATTAGCAAGGCAATCGTAAATCAGATTTGAGTCGAAATCCTCCTTGCAGTACATATTCTCAACACCGGGAGAATGATTGGTAAACGGCAAAAGAAACTTAAATTCAGGGTCGTTTCCCGCAATATACTGCGGCGAAAAATGAACGGTCGCTCGCTTATACATACTGCCGATTTTAAGCTTCGGCCTGTGCATCTCAGCCGAGCGCATAAGCAGAATCATATTCGGTTTCAGTTTATACTCGCTACCTTCAATAAAGTAAACGCCTGAGCCACCGACAAACCAGTATATTTCATACTGCTCGTGTGCGTGGAACGGAAATTCCGTCTCCACAGTAATCTCTGTTTCGTCATATCCATAAGAGAAAAATTCATCTCTGTAATCGCAGTTTTTCATCATAGTGACCCTCCTGTCAGATTGATGTAAACAAAGAATAACACAAAATGGTCGTTTTTGCAATATTTTTATAAAAAAATAGCACAATTTTCAATTGAGATTGCATATAGTTTCTGTTATTATGGTTTAAAAGAAGTAATAAGGAGGAACAGAAAGTGATTACAGAAAAGAACACTATTCTTAAGTTAGTTGCTCTTCGCCCCGAGGAAGGTCTTTCCGCTACCGTTGAATCTAACGAAAAGGTTGTCTCTCTCAAGTGGAATATTGAAGATGCTAACGGAAAAATTCTTGCAAACGGCGAGGAAAGCTCAGCTTCGGTTACCGCGGTTTTTGATGCTGCACCGTGGAGTGTTGAGAGTCCGACTCTCTATACCTTTACAGCTGAGATTAAATTTGCAAACGGCGAGGTTGAAACGATTTCTGACCGCTTCGGCTTCCGTTATTTCTCGGCAGATAACAAAAATATTTACTTAAACGGCTTCCCGCTTTTCGTTCGCGCGTATATCCGCGGCTGTGCTGCTCACGAGCATCAGAACAACTGCAATTTAAGCGAGTACGAGTTTTATAAAAAGAACATTACGCAGGCTAAAAGCTACGGCTTTAACACCGTTCGTTTCCACTCGGTAATTCCGCCGGAGGAGTGCTTCCGTGCCGCAGACGAGCTCGGTATCTTAATCCACATCGAGATGCGTCGCGAGAATATTGACTACGATAACTTGAGCGAAATGCTCTACGGTAAGAACGACTTTGTAAGCAACGAGGAGCTTACAAATATTATCAACTCACTCTATAACCATCCGTCATTTATGGTTTACTGCGTTGGTAATGAGATTCGTCAGCCGGGCAAGAAGCCGCGCATTCGCGAAATCCGCGACTTTATTAAAGAGCGCGACCCGAACCGTTTATTCATCGACACTTGCGCTCACGGTGAGTATGACCGCGACTATGTTGACTTTGACGTTCAGCATATGGGTTACTACTTCCCGTATGGCAAAAACGCTGATATGTTTGAAAATACCGACAATCTTCTTTGCTTCGGTACAGTTAATGATCGCGACATGGTTGTTAACGAGGAAAACAGCAAAATCCGCCGTGCAATCGCATTCTCCCGTCCGCTTTTAGCGCACGAGGTTTGCCACTACACCTCATGGCGTGATTTCTACGCGCTCAAGGAGAAGTTTGAAAAATACGGCAGACCGGCTCCGTGGTGGGTAGATGAAGAAATCAAGATGATCGAAGCTAAGGGCTATAAGGAAAACTTCCACGATTATCTCCAGATTACCAAGGACTACCAGTATCGTTGCTGGAAGCAGGCTCTCGAGGGCATCCGTTCAAGTAAGCTGCTCTCTGGTTTCCATATGCTCCAGTTTGCTGATACTGATAAATACGAGAACTCAAACGGCGTTGTTGACTGCTTCGATGACCGTCAGGGAATTTCATCCGATGACTTCCGCGCGTTCAACGCTGATACCGTTTTACTCGCTCGCCTTCCGAAGCAGATTTATGCAAGTAACGAAACGGTAAAGGTTCCGGTTCTTCTTTCACAGTATATGATTAACCCGCCAAAGTCAGCAACATTTACATACAACGTTTCTGACATTGACGGCAAGACATATTTCAGCGGCACTCTCACAGATGTCGACACTTTCGAGAGCGGTCTCTATTCAATCTGCTCGCTTGAGCTTACAATGCCTGAGTGCGCTGAGAATAAGAAGCTCATCCTCACCTGCAAGCTTAACTTTGTTGACGGAAGCACTTGCGAAAACTTCTGGGAGTTATGGGTATTCCCTGAAGTTAAGAAGCTTTCTCTTAATGCTAAGGCAGATATGAATGAAAGCTACTTAAATAACACCTGCATTTTCAATGACAATGCAAATGTTACAATCACAGATAAGCTTGACGATGCAACCTTAGAAAAGATTGCAAACGGTCAGGATACAAGTCGGATCGTAGCCA
>JAZPZP010000077.1:0-7335 GCA_045544695.1 Eubacteriales bacterium
GGCTCAATCGGTGGTCAGATGGTTAAGAAGATGATCGAGAGCTACGAAAAGGGTATGAACTAAATTAACTTTAAATATAAAACAGCACCCTTACTTGGGTGCTGTTTTTATTTATTTAAAATATGCTACGCCACTTTCGAAGATTGGCTGGAACTTGTTACCGGAGATGTTTTTAGCAACGCCGTTGCTTGTTCTCTCAACATGTCCCATCTTACCGAGTACGCGACCATCAGGAGATGTGATACCCTCGATTGCCCAGAGCGAACCGTTCGGGTTATATGCAATGTCAAGTGACGGAGTGCCATCCGGCATAACGTACTGAGTTGCAATCTGACCGTTTTCAAGTAAGGTCTTAAGCATTTCAGGAGATGCAACGAATCTTCCCTCGCCGTGTGACATCGGGATTGAGTACTGCTCACCAAGTTCGCACTTAGAAAGCCACGGTGACTTGACTGATGCAACCGCTGTGCTTACATAACGTGACTGATGGCGGCCGATTAAGTTGAATGTAAGAGTCGGGCAAGCGCTATCCATCGGACGAATTTCGCCAAACGGAACAAGACCTAACTTAATAAGCGCCTGAAAGCCGTTACAGATACCGAGCATCAAACCGTCACGATTCTTTAAAAGTTCGTGTACAGCATCGGTAATTTCCGGATTTCTGAGGAATGACGCGATAAACTTACCTGAACCTTCAGGCTCGTCACCACCTGAGAAGCCGCCCGGTAAAACGATCATCTGTGAACGTGAAACCGCATCGGCAAACGCCTTAACAGATTCCTCAAGACCTGCCTGATTTAAGTTGCGGATAACTAAAATTTCAGCCTCACCGCCTGCGCGCTCGATTGCACGCGCGGTATCGTACTCACAGTTAGTACCCGGGAATACCGGAATTACAGCGTGCGGCTTTGCAAAGCTATTTGCGCTATGCGCTTTTCCGCGAGTTGCATACGCTACCTTCGGAGCCTCGCCTTCTGCCTTTGCATCTGTAGCAAATACCGGCTCGAACACACCTTCCCAAAGGGCCTTAATTTCAGAAATTGCAATCTTTTCATCTAATGTAATGCTTGCGTCATCGGTAGTTTCACCGACAAGAATTGCATCTAATTCACTTTCGGTTTCAACGATAATTGAACCGTAGCAAAGGTCAAAGAGAGCGTTTGCATCAAAGCTCTTATCAAGCTTAAAGCCAATGTCATTACCGACGGACATCTTAAGAACACCCTCGGCAATACCGCCAAGTCCTACTGACCAAGCTGATAAAACCTTACCCTCTCGGCAAAGCTTATTAACACTTTCCCACATTGCCTTAATCTGCGGATAATTCGGAAGCTCGCCATCACGCTCAGCCTTAAATAAGTAAACTTTACTTCCGGCTTTTTTAAACTCAGATGAAATAACATTCTGAATCTTTTCAGGGCAAATTGCAAATGAAACGAGTGTCGGCGGAACGTCCATTTCCATAAATGAACCCGACATAGAGTCCTTACCGCCGATTGCACCGAGACCAAGCTCCACCTGGGCATTGAATGCACCAAGAAGTGCCGAGAATGGCTTGCCCCAACGGGTTGCATCGTCGCGGAGACGCTCGAAATATTCCTGGAAGGTTAAGTAAACAGTCTTATAATCACAACCTGCAGCAACAAGCTTTGCAACAGATTCGATAACAGCAGATTCTGCACCTGTATACGGATCCTGCTCACTTACAAACGGGTTAAAACCAAAGCTCATTACAGAACAGGTATCGGTTTCACCCTTGAGAACCGGAAGCTTTGCAGCCATAACCTGCTCAGGTGTGAGCTGATTCTTACCTCCAAACGGATGGAGAACGCTTCCTGCACCAATAGTTGAGTCAAAACGCTCACCAAGACCGCGCTGAGATGCAATATTTAAGTCCTGAGCGAGGCTAAGAAGCTTCTTTGACGGAGATGTGTTATCCTTCTCAAAGCTTACACTGCGCTTCGGAACATTTACATCAGAATATTTATCAGCACCGTTGGAATTTAAGAATTCACGGGATAAATCAACAATCTGCTTGCCGTTCCAATTCATAACGAGACGAGCTTCTTCGGTAACTCGTGCAACGATAACTGCGTCTAAGTTTTCTTTTGCCGCAGCCTTAATAAACTTATCTGCATCTTCTTTTGCAACGACAACTGCCATACGCTCCTGAGACTCTGAGATTGCAAGCTCAGTACCGTCAAGACCTTCGTACTTCTTCGGAACCTTATCGAGGTCGATAATAAGACCATCAGCAAGCTCACCGATTGCAACAGAGACACCGCCTGCACCAAAATCGTTACAACGCTTAATCATAAGGGTTACATCTTTATTGCGGAAGAGGCGCTGAATCTTGCGCTCCTCGGGAGGATTACCCTTCTGAACCTCTGAACCGCAGGATGCAAGTGATTCTAAGGTGTGAGTCTTTGATGAACCAGTAGCACCACCGCAACCGTCACGACCTGTTTTACCGCCAAGAAGGATTATTACATCGCCATCCTGCGGAACTTCGCGACGAACGCAGTCTGCCGGAACAGCACCGACAACCGCACCGATTTCCATACGCTTTGCAACATAACCCGGATGATAAATTTCATGTACAAGACCGGTTGCAAGACCAATTTGGTTACCGTAAGAAGAATAACCTGCAGCAGCAGTCTGAGTAATCTTACGCTGCGGTAATTTACCCGGTAAAGTATCCTTTACTGCTACTCTCGGGTCACCGCTACCGGTAACACGCATTGCCTGATATACATAACTTCTACCTGAAAGCGGGTCACGAATTGCACCGCCAAGACAGGTTGCAGCACCACCAAATGGCTCAATTTCAGTCGGATGGTTATGGGTTTCATTTTTAAACATAAGGAGCCAATCCTGCTCTTCTCCGTTAACATTAGCATTAACATGGATACTGCAGGCATTGATTTCCTCGCTCTCGTCAAGCTTAGTTAAAATTCCGCGTTTCTTTAACACCTTAGCACCGCAGGTAGCGATGTCCATAAGTGTAATTGCGCGATCTTTTGCACGGTCGCCGTAAATTTCAACGCGCGCGGAAATATATTTGTCAAATGCTTTTTTAACCTTTTCATCATCAATTGAAATGTTCTCAATATGAGTGCCAAAGGTTGTATGACGACAGTGGTCAGACCAATATGTATCAACCATACGAACTTCTGTAATAGTTGGATCTCTGCCCTCTTCGTCTCTGAAGTATGACTGGAGGAGACGCAAGTCATCCATATCCATAGCAAGACCGAGTTCAGCTAAGAAAGCCTCAAGCTCGCTATCATTCATTTTGGTAAAGCCGGCAAGAGTTGCAACACTGTCAGGTGTTACGAAGTTTTCTTCTAATGTCTCAGGTTTCTCTTCGCTTGCGCGACGGCTCTCAACCGGGTTTATGAGATGATTTTCAATCTTTGACATATCAACGGCAGAAATGTCACCATAGAGCACATATACACGCGCTGATTTAACAATCGGACGCGCACCGCAAGTCATAATCTGAATACACTGAGCACAAGAGTCAGCGCGCTGGTCATACTGACCCGGAAGCGCCTCAACAACAAGCTTAGTATGAGTTTCCGTAATTTCAGGCATAACCTCATCAAAGCAGTCATCACACATAGGCTCAGAGAAAATTGATGTGCAAGCAGACGGATAGTCCTTAGCATCAATTCCCTGAACATCATAGCGGTTAAAAATCCTAACTCGCTTTAGGCTTTTTATTCCAAGATTTCCCGAAAGCTCTGAGAAAACTCCTTTAGCCTCAACATCAAAGCCTTCGCGCTTTTCCGCATAACAACGGTATACTTTATTCATAACGCTTATCCTCCACGATTTTGTCATACCTATATTTTACTTTTTTTACGCCATATTGTCAATGAATAACGCAAAAAATCCTCCGCAAAAGCAGAGGATTTTTAAGTTTCTTAAATTACTTTAAGAGCTTTGCGCTATCCGGCTCGATGTAGAGGGTAGCATTGTCATGTGTACGGAGAATTGTTGCCGGGCACTTTTCATTGATTTCCTTGTTGTTTAATGTGTCATAAACAGCCTGTGCCTTTGTCGGAGCCGGAACGATGCAGAATACATAAGCCGGCTTAACAAGTGACGGAACTGTGAGAGAAAGTGCATGTGTCGGAACTTCATCAAGAGTTGTGAAGCAACCGTCATTAACCTGCTGGTTGCGGCAAACGAGCTCAAGCTCAACGATCTTAACGAGCTTCGGATCGTTAAAATCTGCAACTGGCGGATCGTTGAATGCAATGTGGCCGTTCTCACCGATACCCATGCAGACGATATCTGTCGGGTTGTCAGCAAGAAGCTTTGAGTAACGAGCTGCTTCCTCTTCCGGATCTGCAGCATTGCCGTTTAAGTAGTTAACTGACTTGAACGGAACTACGCCGAAAAGACGGTCACGGAGGAAGTTACCAAAGCCCTGCGGAGCAGCAGCATCGAGACCGATATACTCGTCCATATGAAACGCATTGATACGAGTAAAGTCAATACTCTTGTCAGCCGCGAGAGCTGCTAAGAACTCGTTCTGGCTCGGAGCAGCAGCGAAAATCATGTTGATTTCATCCTTCTTTGAGAGAAGGTCGCGGATTACAGCGGCACACTCATCAGCTGCAGCCTTACCCATAGCAGCACGATCAGAGTATACCTTAACGTTTAATTTGTCTACTTTCATTTCTTTAACGAGAGACATAATTACAACTCCTTTTAAAAAGTTTTACATACATAATATTGAGTGATGCGCAATTATCACCAAATATCATTTTATCATTTTTCTATAAAAAGTCAACCTTTTAAGAAAAATTTTATACTTTCGTGCATTTTAATGACCATTTCAAAATATTTCTTGTAAATAGTGGCAATATATTGTATACTAATTTGTGAAAGGAGTTGTGATTATGGATAGAGATGAACTCAATGTTAACAACGAATTAAACGAAGAAAAAATTGAAGAAGTTGTAATTGACGGTATCGTTACCGATGAAGTAATCCCTGAGCCGGAAGTCATTGTAAAGGAGTCTGCTCCGATTGAAGAGACTTCTGCTCCACAGTATACCAATCCGCCACTTTTTTCCGAAAAGCCAAAAAATCCGGCTCTTAAGAACAAGAACACTTTTGCTGTTATTGCTATGGTTTCGAGTATTGCGAGCCTTATTTTCAGTTGTTGTTGCTTCCTCTCAATTCCCTGCGGAGTTGCTGCATTGGTATTCGGTATTTTAGGCCTTAAGTCAGAGCGTAGAGCAATGGCAATTGCAGGAATTGTTATAGGGGTAGTTTCAATTGTCATTTCTCTTGTTATTTTTGTTTCTGTAATTGTAGCTTTAATATTAAACAACAACGCAAGTCTGTATCCATCGCACAGTAGCCATTACTTATGGTAAAGAAAAATATTCTATTAGCGGATTTTGTATTTTTACTTCTCTTTATAGTACTTTTCTTTTTCTGGAACGAGGTCGTTTCTTTTTTCGGTAAGTGTATTCTTTACGAAAACACCGGTATCCTCTGCCCCGGTTGCGGTACAACGCGAATGTTCTATGCAATAAGACGATTTGATTTTATAACCGCTTTCCGCTATAATCCGCTTGTTTTTTTAATTTTAACTTATCTCTCTATCAGTTTAATTTTAGCTAACCTTTATCTTTTCTTTAATTTAAAATGGTATAAAGCATTACTTAATACAAAAGCCTTGTGGGTAATATTTATTGCAACCGTTTCATTCGCATTACTTCGCAATTTCCCACCGCTTATTTACTTAATGCCATAAAAAAAGCCTCGTCTTTCGACGAGGCTTTAACTATTGTTTTAATTAGATAACAAGAGTCGCAATGTAGATTGCAAAGAGAACAAATGAAATCCACATAATTGCGCTGATATCTTTGATCTTACCGATGCAAACCTTGAGGATAACCCAAGAAACGATACCGAACATAATACCGGTAGCAATTGAGTATGCAAGCGGCATCATAATGATTGCAAGGAATCCGCCGATAACATCAGCTACATCGCCCTCAAAGTCCATCTTCTTAACTGCCGAAAGCATAAGAAGTGCAACATAAAGCATAGCCGGAGTTGTTGCGAATGACGGAATTGCAAGGAATACCGGAGCAAAGATAATTGCGATTAAGAACATAATACCGGTTGTGAGAGCGGTAAGACCTGTGCGGCCACCAGCTGCAACGCCGGCACTTGACTCAACGTAGCTTGTAACGGTTGAAGTACCAAGGCAAGCACCAACTACTGTACCAACAGCGTCTGCCATGAGAGCGCCGCCTGCCTTCGGGAGAGTTCCGTCCTCGCGGAGAAGATTACCCTTCTGAGCAACACCGATAAGAGTACCAACGGTATCAAAAATATCAGTATAAAGGAATGTGAATACGATAACTGCAAATGAAGCGAAGTTCTTTGCAACAAAACCGAAGTCAAAAGCGAAGAGTGCCGGAGCAGCAAAGTTAGCCTTAATTGACTCCCAGGAAAGACTCGGAATAACAGAGTAAACACCTGCAGCCGGATCCGGAACGTACCAGCCAACAAGCTCAGCTACGATACCTAAAATCCATGTAACAATGATACCGAGAAGAATTCCGCCCGGAACCTTGTAGTGCTGGAAAATACCGATGATTAAAAGACCTGCGATTGCAAGTACAACGCCCGGAGCTGCCAGGTTACCGAGAGCAACCGTGGTAGCAGCGTCAGCAACGATAATTTTTGCATTTAAGAGCGCGATAATACCGATAAGAGACCAATACCTGCTGTAATACCGAGCTTTAAGTTTGTAGGAATTTTATTTACGAGCGCTTCTCTGAACTTGAAGAGAGAAAGAACGATAAATATAATACCTTCAACTAAAACTGCAGTAAGAGCTACCTGGTATGAACAACCCATTGCGCCGCAAACCGTGAATGCAAAGAACGCATTAAGTCCCATACCTGATGCTAAAGCTACCGGATAATTAGCAAAGAATGCCATACAGATGGTAGCAATTGCTGCTGAAAGCGCAGTTGCCATAAAGATTGCTGCCGGCGATGCTCCCGGAATGCCGCCAAGATATGACGGGTTAACTGCGAGGATGTACGCCATTGCCAAGAAGGTTGTGATACCGGCGATAATTTCGGTTTTAACGTTGGTACCATTCTCCTTGAGTTTGAAGATTTTGTCCATTGAGATACCCTCCTATTTTTTAGCGCTATCAGCGCATTTATTACTTTATATAATACAATAATTGAGGCCAAACGACAATTGTCGAAACGCACAAATTTTTTGTCGTTTTATCGTCAAAAAACACAATATATAGTTGTTTGACTTTTTAAAGATGTATAGTAT
>JAZPZP010000078.1:0-2805 GCA_045544695.1 Eubacteriales bacterium
GGAGAAGATCGCTGCTCTCAAGGCTGAGGGTGCTCGCCTTATCACAGTATTCGGTATCGGCCGTATGTGCCACATCGCATTCTGGGAGCCGCAGTTTGCTGGTGAGTTTGCTTCCGTTGAAGAGTGGAAGAAGCAGAACTACCGCATCGGTGCTAAGCTCCATCCGCTTACAATCGAGCAGAACTCAATCACAAGCTTCAAAAGCCGCACAACTTTAGTTCCGTGCCGTGCTAACACAATCGGCCCGGGTCTCTTCTTACAGTCAGACCGCATCATCGGTGGTTGCGACGGTGCTCTTTCACGTGGTATGCAGTGGCAGGGTATGAGCCTTTGGATGTCTCTCCGCTACGGTCCGGATATGTGGATTCCGTCAAGCTTTATGCCGACATTTGCAGGTAAGCTCTTCTTCTTAGAGGAACTTGCTGGTCCGCTCGTTGCTGAGTGTAACTAATACGGAGGATTAAAACTATGAAGAAAGTTAGATGGGGCGTTATCGCCGCAGGCGGTATCGCTGACCGCCGTACCATTCCGGGTATGATGCTCGCAGACAATGCTGAGCTCATCGCTGTTATGGAAGTTAATATGGAGTTTGCTGAGAAGATTCGTGCTAAGTACAATGCAAAGCGTGCTTATGACAATGTTGAAGCTCTCCTTGCTGATGATGAAATTGATGCAGTTTACATTGCATCTCCGGTAAATTACCACAAGGCTCAGGCAATCGCTGCTGCTAAGGCAAAGAAGCACATCTTAATTGAGAAGCCGATTTGTATGTCTGTTGAGGATGGCGAGGAAGTTCTTCGCATCTGCGAGCAGGAAGGTGTTAAGATTGCAACAGGTCTTATGATGCGTTATCATGCATATCATCAGGCTATGAAGAAGATTATCGACGAGGGTAAGCTCGGTCAGCTCACCTCTTGCCGTGCGCAGTTTACCTGCTGGTATCCGGATATTCCGGGCGCTTGGCGTCAGATTAAGAGCGAAAGCGGCGGCGGTGCACTCGTTGACCTCGGCGTTCACGCAATCGACCTTTTACAGTACATTTCCGGTTCAAAGGCTAAGACTGTTGCAGGTATGAGCGGAACTAAGGTATTCAACTACGAAGTTGACGACCAGTCCTCAACTCTTATGGAGCTTGAGAACGGCGCTTATGCTTATGTTGATGCTAACTTCAACATTCCGGATGCTGCTGCTATGTGCCGCCTTGAGTTCTATGGCACACGCGGAAGTATGATGGCTGAGGGCACACTTTCTCAGGTAGAGGGTGGCTCACTTAAGGTTCTCTTAAGCGACGAAGCAGGCTATGATGCTCAGCAGAACCGCAACGACGTTGAGCCGATGGAGGTTAACGTTGAGTTCGGTAATATGTACACCAAGGAAATCGAATCCTTCGGCCGCTCAATTCTTGACGGTCAGGAAATCGAAGTTCCGGCAGCTGATGCAATTTATGTACAGCGTGTTATGTACGCTGCATACGAGTCAGCTGAGAAGCGTCAGTTTATTGATCTTTAATTAAAAAATAAAAACCGATGAGATCTAATCTCATCGGTTTTTTGTTTTTATAATAAGTTTTTGCGGAGCTCCTCGCCGGATTTTGATGAAAGATAAGCTGGTGGGATGTCAAAAACGGTTTTGCAACCTGAAGCACCCTCGTTACTTAAGCGATATGCGGCTCTTGCGTAAGCGACGATAACAGATGCGGTAAATTCAGGGTTCGAGTCAAGCTTTAGGCTGTATTCAATAATATGACTATTCTCTAAATCCTTACCCGTTTTTCCTGAACGGAGAACAACTCCTCCGTGTGGAATGCCTGCGTGATTTGCCTTTAATTCCTCCATTGAAATAAAGTTAACCGTTGTGTCGTAATCTGCAAAGTAGTTCGGCATCGTTTTGATTTCGTTCTCAATACGAGATTTATCTGCGCCGTCTTCTACTACAACATAGCACTCGCGCGTGTGCTTTTCGCGGGTTGCGAGAGACGGGTTTTCACCGTTTCGAACAGCCGAAACTGCACTGTCAATCGGCACGGTGTACTGACGTGCATCCAAAACACCATCAATTCTGCGGATTGCATCCGAATGGCCCTGGCTGACGCCCTTACCCCAGAAGGTGTAATCGTTACCGTCGGGAAGGATTGCATTTGCGTACATACGGTTAAGTGAAAACATACCCGGGTCCCAGCCAACGGAGATGATTCCAACCTTGCCACTCATCTTTGCGGATGCATCAACTGCTGCAAAATGCTCGGGAATTTTAGCGTGTGTATCAAAACTATCAACAACATTAAAGAGCTTTGCATACTTCGGAGTCTGAACAGGTAAGTCTGTTGCACTACCACCACAAAGGATTAGAACATCAATTTTATCCTTGTAACTTTCGATTTCATCTATATGAACAACCGGAACATTTTCGGAAATCAGCTTAACACTCTCGGGCGCGCGACGAGTAAATACCGCAGCGAGCTCCATATCTGCATTTTGCGCGATTGCACATTCAACACCGCGACCGAGGTTTCCGTAACCTAAAATTCCAATACGCATATAAAACACTCCTTTGAGAAAATCTGAATTTATTATAACACAGATAAAAATAATATGTCACTACTTAGTTTTTAACTTTTTGTAAAATTTATATGTCAATTTGCAAATAAAAGTGATATAATAGCAGTAGAAATAAAAAGGAGATTTCCAATGACAGCTGAAATTGTTATGTTAATACTTGAAATTATAGGCACAATATCATTTGCTGTATCCGGTGCAGTTATAGGCGTGAGAGAACGACTTGATATTTTCGGGGTTGTTTTTGTAG
>JAZPZP010000079.1:0-3120 GCA_045544695.1 Eubacteriales bacterium
TGAATGCAGGTGCATACGGCTCTGAAATCAAGGATGTTTTAGTCGAGAGCACTTATCTTGATGAAAAAGGAAATATCAAAACCTTAAGCGCTAAAGAGCATAATTTCGCCTATCGTGAAAGCTTTTATAAAGATAATCCTAAGAACATTGTTCTGAGTGCTAAGTTTAAATTAGTTGACGGTAATCACGATGAAATAAGTGCGAAAATGGCGGATATTTTATTTCGCAGGAGAGACAAGCAACCACTTGAATATCCATCGGCAGGAAGTGTGTTTAAACGCCCGGAAGGATATTTTGCGGGAGCGCTCATTGAACAGAGCGGGCTTAAGGGATATACCATTGGTGGTGCTCAGATATCGGAAAAGCACGCCGGTTTTATTGTAAATCGCGGCGGTGCTACCTGTAAGGATGTTAAAAAGCTTATTGAATATATAAAAGAAAAGGTGTTTAAAGACAGCGGTGTTACACTTGAGTGTGAGGTTATGTTTGCACCGCTTAAAGTATAAAGGGGATGTGCGTATATGGAATTTGTAATTTTATCGGGAATGTCAGGCGCGGGCAAAAGCTGTGGCGCTGCAATTTTAGAGGATATAGGCTATTACTGCGTTGACAATATGCCGTCTGCCTTGATACCCAAATTTGCCGAGATGTGTATTGCAACAAAGGGTAGATATGAGAAGGTTGTTTTAGTTACGGATGTGCGAAGCGGTGCTGATTTTAACTCGCTTTTTGATGCACTTGATTGCCTTCGTGATCTGGATTGCACCTATAAAATTTTATATTTTGAGGCTTCTACTGACACAATTATAAGAAGATATAAGGAAACCCGCCGTCGTCATCCTTTGGCTGAAGAGGGTGTTTCCACTAAAGATACCATTGAGCGAGAGCATAAAATGCTTGAAGATGTTCGTGTTCGAGCAGACTTTATTGTTGATACGACAAGTCTTCCGACGGCGAAGCTTCGCGAGAGAATGATCGAACTCTTTGAATCGGGAAGTAATCCGGACAAGTCTATCAATGTAACGGTTATGTCGTTTGGATTTAAATACGGTATTCCGGTCGAGTCTGACCTTGTTTTTGATGTAAGATTCTTACCAAACCCGTACTATATTCCGGAACTGAAAAATAAGACAGGACTTGATGCGCCGGTGCGCGATTATGTTATGTCACGCCCGCAGACGGGTGATTTTTTAAAGCATCTTTTCAATCTTTGCGATTTCCTTGTTCCGCAATATGTTGAAGAGGGAAAAACCTCTCTTGTAATATCAATCGGCTGTACGGGCGGCAAGCACCGCTCGGTTGCTCTTACCGAAGAGCTTGCAAAACATATAACCGGTGAGGGCTTCTCGGTTAGCGCAATTCATCGTGACAGAGGTCGCGAATAAGGAGGAGTTAAAATGGAAGAGTACGGCGATATCGTAGTAATCGGTGGCGGTACAGGTCTTTCAACAATGCTTCGCGGACTTAAAAAATATACTGAAAATATTTGTGCAATCGTAACGGTTATGGACGATGGCGGCGGCAGCGGTGTTTTGCGTTCGGACCTTGGTATGCTCCCACCGGGGGATATACGAAACTGTATCGTATCGCTTTCAAATGCTGAGCCGTTTATGAAAAAGCTTCTTTCATACAGATTTCAGGATGGTTGCCTCGCAGGGCAGAGCTTTGGTAATTTATTTATCGCGGCACTAAACGGTGTTACCGGCTCGTTCCAGGATGCAGTTTTAAAAATGTCGGACGTTCTTGCGATATCAGGCAGAGTTTTGCCGGTAACAATTGAGGACGTTTATTTAGAGGCGGATTTCGAAAACGGAACATGTGTGCGTGGTGAATCAAAAATATTTGCTGCTAAAAAAGAGCAGGATTCGCGTATTGCACGCATAAGAACCGTGCCTGAAAAACCGCGCGCATATAGAGAAGCGGTAAATGCAATATTGCGCGCAAAGCTTATCGTTTTCGGTCCCGGAAGCCTTTATACAAGTATTATTCCAAACCTCTTGGTTGAGGGAATTGTCGATGCGATTTTTGCCTCAAATGCAAAGAAAGTTTACGTGTGCAATGTCATGACGCAGGACGGTGAAACCGAAGGGTATACCGCATTTGACCATGTCAGAGCTTTATTTGATCACTCAAGAGTGGGCCTTTTTGACAGATGTATTGTAAATAGCGAGGATATTCCGGCCTCTCTCGCGGCAAAGTATGCAGAGGAGGGTGCAGAGAAAATCAGGGTTGAAAAGGAACTTTTTGAAAAGGCCAATATAAGGCTTTATGAAGAAAAAATGCTTAACACAAACGGCAATTTAGCGCGCCACGACTCTGATAAGTTAGCGCAAGTACTAATGAGAATTTTAGGTGAAAAATAATGACATTTTCGGCAACGGTTAAGGCAGAACTGTGCAAGGCACCGATTGATAAGCAGAGGGTAGCTCTTGCGGAAATCTGCGGTATGCTTTTATTTGCGAATAAATTTTCGTCGCGTGAGATACGAATAACAACTGAAAATGCGGATTTTGTTCAGCGCGCGTCGCGTATTATGAAGGCGCTTTTCGGCTTTGATTTTGACAGGAAGATAATTCCGTCGGAGCGCACAAAAAAATATAGCCTTGGGATAATAAATCCCGAGAAAATAAGCATAATTTTTGATGCATTCGGCTTAGATTCGGAAACCTCGCACACGGTGCATTTAAATGTAGCGCTCGTTGAGGATGACAAAACGAGAGCGGCATTTTTGCGCGGTGCATTTCTGTCAGGTGGCTCGGTTATCGACCCTGAACGCGAGTATCATCTTGAGCTTGTAACCTCGCATATTCATTTAGTGCGTGAGGTATCGGCACTTCTTTACGAGCTTGAAATTACCGCTAAAATCACAGGGCGCAAGGGAAATAACATTCTCTATTTTAAAGACAGCAGTGAAATTGAAGATTTACTTACGCGTATGGGCGCGCCCGTTTCAGCGATGACGGTTATGAACACAAAAATGTTCAAAGAGCTTCGCAATTCGCTTAACAGAAAGAATAATTTTGAAGTTGCCAATATCTCAAAGGCGGCAGATGCGGCAGGCGAGCAGATTGAGGCGATAAACCGTATCGAGAAAACGATAGGTCTTGATGCGCTCACTCC
>JAZPZP010000080.1:0-14831 GCA_045544695.1 Eubacteriales bacterium
CTACCACAATTAAAGTGTTCATATGGAATGAAATGACACCTATATGCGAATCCTCACAAGCTGAACTTTCCAAGACTGTGTATGAATATTAATATGAAAAAATGTACAGCACTTATTTGAGGTAATAATATCGAATATCGAAAAATCAGGTGTGCTATTTTGAAAGATAGCATAACCTGATTTTTGCTTTTTCAAGAATAGTTTTCTGTTCGTGATAAAATATAACATTGATTTCGCCTCTCGCCACGATTTTTAAATAGAAAAAAGCCTTCTCCTTGAGGGAGAAGGTTTTTTATTGCATTTTTTTCTGACATATGTTAGACTATACTTGCGACATAATTTAACTTTAAACACAAATGACCACAGGTGTGCATTTTTGCTTTTTGGTAAAAATGCAGGCTCTTTTTCGCATACTTGTGGGTTTGTGAATAAATTGTGTCGCAACAATTGGAGCTATGCGTTTTTCGTGCGCAGCTTCGGTTGCGCACTTTTTAATTTATGGAGGGATAAAATTGAATATTAAACTTGAGCTTTTGAGAAATTATTTATCAGATTATGTGAAAAACAACATTGAAGATTTTGAAATTGTTGCATCTGAAATTGTCGATACGAGCGCAGTTTCTGCTTTAGCTGAAATACAAAAGATAATAAAGAATGAAGAATATTCGGACTTTGAAGCAATTGAAGAAATTGTGTGTGTTTTTGAAAAATATAACATTGATTTCGGTTCGCGCCACGATTTTTAAATAGAAAAAAGCCTTCTCCTTTAAGGGAGAAGCCTGTGAAAAACTTTATAATAAAAAAAGCACTTCGTAAGAAGTGCTTTTTTGCTATCTTTTTTTCTTTGTATAATCCTTTTTCATTCCCATAATGGTTTTAACGATGTCTTCGCCTTTTGTTTTAACCCCGTCGAGCTCAAAGAAGAACATCTCATGTCCTGCGACTAAATTATCGTCAAGCTCGTCGGTATATGCGTCATACAAATCGCGGTCGAGGGACGCGAGAAATTTATCGCGGTCTTTAATTTTTATCTCGAGAAAGAAAGTGTAGTCACCGGAGCGGGTATAAACCTTTTCGATATGCTCCCAGGGAATATAGAAGCAGTATACCGATAAAATTCCGTTCTCGTCCGCGTGGAGCGCAACATCGCGCTTAAAGCACGAAATAACAATACAAACGACCGCCGCACCGAGAATTACCGAAATTGCATAAAAAACATTCGCAACCGTTTCGGTAAGCTGCAAATTATAGACGATGCACGGGCAGACGACCGCGATTATCGCAAAAATTGCACTGAATAAAATCTTTTTCGGATTGGTTCTCTGGAATACATTGAAATCCATAAATTATACCTCCTTGCCTGCAAGTGTTTCGACAATGTCGCACAATACGGGCATTTTTTCGCTCGGAATACGGCGCATAATGCGCTTTCCGTTGTGGGTCAACACGACGATATTATCGCAAAATTCGAGCTTTTCTTCGCTCTCGCGGCCGAGCAGATAATCAAGCGTAACATCAAAAAGATCGGCGATGCGGATGAGCACCTCGGAGGAGGGCATTATTCCGCCGCTACCCTCGTATTTCGCAACCGATGAGCGCTCGACATTTATTTTATTTGCAACATCACTCTGCGTAAGACCGCGCTTTATTCGCAGAGCCTTTAGTCTTTCACTGAACATAATTCGCCTCCGAATTTCGGTTATAAGCTTATTATAGTGACAAATATTCACTTTGTAAAGGGTTTTTGTAAAAATAATTCAAAAGTACTTGACAAATGTTCGGGTATCCGCTATAATGTGATTACACTTCACAGAGAGAGGAAACACATTCACTTTTTGTTTATGCAAGAGAAACTATTGGTTTAGAATTTCTTTTGTGTGATTGTGGAAAAGGATGTGTAAAACCTGTTAATGTGTTGTGGAAAAACATGCGGGTGTTTGTGCCGCTCGCACCCGTCATTTGTACGGGAGGAGGAAGTGCTATAAACAGCATCCGGGTTAACTATTTGTTCCAGATCTGCGCGTTCTACGAATGGCTCGAGAGAAACCCTCTCTCCGCCAATGCCATAGCTTTGTGGCATGCGCTGATGTACCTGTGGAACCACAGCTTCTGGAAGGAAACATTCACCCCTGCCGTAACGAGCATTATACCTCGCTGTAACCTTTCAAAATCGAGCATTCTTCGTGCTCGTGAAGAGCTTGTGGAAAACGGCCTTTTAATCGTGAAACCACGCAAGAAAAAACAGACTTCTATCTACGAGCTATACGTTTTCAAGCCTTATTATGACACACATTATAAACTAAATGAAATTAATCTAAAAGAAAATGAAATTTATAATACTACTGACGCGCGTAACGCAGAGGATTTTTCTTCTCCGTCCGACGGTACTGTCGACTTTTCGGCAATCGTGCGCCGTATGGAAAGGGAGCTTCAGTCGTGTTAGGTATGAGTGAAGTTATAAATAAGGTCTTGAGTGAGGATACGGGTGAGGGAAGTGTATCCGAGGCTATCGCTCGTGCTATCGCGGGCAAGGCGGCAAACGGGGACGTTTCTGCCGTCAAGTTCCTGCGCGAGCTTGTCGATGCGGATACAGATAAAGCCTGTGAAATCAGGGTGAGTGTTATTGAATAATTCGCAGAAGTTAAAGGGAGTTCTTTTATTCTGCAAAAGTCAGGAGGCGTAAATATGAGTATTTACGACTTAAGTATTACAAAGAGGCAGGCGGATTTTATAAATGCCTCGGCGAATGAAGTACTTTTCGGCGGTGCGGCGGGCGGCGGAAAATCTTACGCACAGATGATTGATGCCTTAATCTATGCGATTAAATATCCGAAAAGCCGTCAGCTTGTTCTCCGCCGTACTTATCCCGAGCTGGAAAAGAGCCTTATCAGAGTGGCACAGGCGATTTATCCACGGGAGATTTTCCGCTACAATGCGTCTAAATATTCGGGCGAGTTCACAAACGGCTCGCGTATTGATTTCGGGCATTGCCACGCGGAGGATGACGTTTACAAATACCAATCCGCCGAGTATGACGTTATCCGATTTGACGAGCTCACGCATTTTTCGGAATTTATGTACCGCTACCTGCTCTCGCGAGTGCGCGGTGTGAACGATTTTCCGAAGGGCGTCAAGTCGACCACCAATCCGGGAGGAGTTGGGCACGCCTGGGTAAAGGCTAGATTTATTGACAATTCCATTCCCGATGAAGTGAATGACGGAAGAATTTTCTTACCTGCCAGGGTTTCGGACAATACGTTTTTAATGCGCTCCGATCCCGGCTATATCGACCGCTTAAAGGCTCTGCCAAAGCGTGAGCGACGCGCACTTTTAAACGGTGATTGGGACATCTTTGAGGGGCAGTATTTCACCGAATGGGACAGGGAAGTGCATGTGGTTCGTCCGTTTGAAATCCCGAACACCTGGCGAAAATACTTCACGATGGACTACGGTCTTGATATGCTCGCAGGCTATTGGATTGCGGTTGACGGCGCGGAAAATGCCTATGTATACCGCGAGGTCTACGAGTCGGGACTGATTATTTCCGACGCGGCAAAGCGCATCGTTTCTCTTGACGGAAGTGACACTCACGCCTATTTTGCACCGCCCGATTTGTGGAACAGAAGGCAGGATACGGGTAAAAGTGCCGCGCAGATTTTCTGTGAAAACGGTGTCCCCGTGACGCGAGCGGAAAACGACAGGGTTCAGGGTTGGCTCGCTCTGCGCGAATGGCTCGCTCCGCGAAAGGATGAATTCGGAAACCGCACTCCGCGCCTTCGCATTTTTAACACCTGCACGAACTTAATCCGCTGCCTGCCTGCACTTTGCATAAGCAGTGTCAATCCGAACGACGTGGCAAATTCTCCGCACGAGCTTACCCACGCACCCGATGCCATCCGTTACTTCGTTGCGGGCAGACCGAGGGCTTCAAGCGGGCAGACAAACAACTTCGAGCGCGAGGTTTCTGATTTCTTAAGCTACGGCACTTAAATTTTTTTACGCAAAAAGTTGCGAATTAAAACACAAAGAAAGGAATAATTATGACAAACGGAATTTTTATTTTCATCATTCTTCTGACCTGCTTACTTTCCTTTGTGGTGGGGGCGAGTGTTGCTTTGACTTTGAAAGGCGAAAAGGAAGAGGTTAAGGTGCAGGAAGAAAATTTTGAGCTTCGCCGTCAGTGGAACGAATTTTTAAGCTATGACGGCAACGGAAGGGAGTAGTGATATGAAGGAAAAAATATCTGCGGAGAGCATATATCGCGAGTATAAGAAGGGCGTTTCGTATAACACTTCGCTCGAGCTGTATGAAACCATCCGCAAAAACGAAAATTTTTACATAGGCAAACAGTGGGAGGGACTTAACGCGCCCGATCTCGCAAAGCCTGTAATAAACGTACTCAAGCGCGTTGTCAGCTACTTCATTTCGATGATCGTGGCAGACGACGTAACCGCAAAGTTTACGCCGTTTAAAAAGACGGAAAAAAACGAACTTGCGGCTAAGGCATTAAACACCGAGGTTGCACGCGTAATCGAGGAGGCAGAGCTTAAAGCTCTCTCCCGTGAGGCGCTTCGCGATGCCGCGGTCGACGGAGATGGCGCAATTTATTTCTACTACGATGTTGAGGAAAAGCGCGTTGCTGCCGAGGTTATCGAGGCGAGCTGTGTTCACTTCGGAAATCCGTATGTGAGCGACATTAAAAGCCAGCCGTATATTATAATTTCAACCGCGAAGACGCTTTCTTCCGTGCGCGACGAGGCGAAAATGCTCGGACTAAGCGAAGATAAAATCGCGGCAATCGTTCCCGATGAGGACGAAAATCGCTACGATGTGCGCGGTTACACAGGGGACGAGAGAGTTACCGTCTTGCTAAGGCTCTGGCGCGAGAATGGGCTTATTTATGCCGCAAAGTCAACGCGTAACATTATGCTCAAGGGTAAGTGGTGTACCTGCTATACGCGCTATCCTGTAGCGATTCTGCCATGGGAAAAGGTTAAAAATTCCTGCCGCGGCAACTCCGCAATCTCGGCTATGATCCCCAACCAGATCGCGATAAACCAGCTTTTCGCGATGGCAATCCACCACGTCAAGACGATGGCATTCCCGAAGATTATCTACGATGCGTCGAAAATTGACGCGTGGAGTAACAAGGTCGGTCAGGCTATCGGTACGCACGGTAACCCGAATGATGCGGTTGCAACCGGCTTCAGAGCGCCCGATATGTCCGCTCAGGTTATGCAGTTAATCGAGGTGCTCACTCAGAAAACTCTTGAGTTTATGGGTGCAAGCGACGCCGCACTCGGCAACATTACACCGAACAATACTTCCGCTATCATCGCAACGCAAAAGGCTTCTGCAATGCCGCTCGAATTACAGCGACTTGCGTTCTACCGCTTCACCGAGGATTATGTGAGGATCATTACAGACATTATGTGTGTGCATTACGGAAGTCGTGAGGTTAGCATAGACGGTGAGAGTATGCGCTTTGATTTTGATTTGTGCGCGGATGCAGAGCTTAGAATGCAGGTTGATGTCGGCGCCGCAACATATTGGTCTGAGCTTATGCAGATGCAGACGCTTGACAACCTGTTTACGCGCGGAATCGTTTCCGATGCGGTTACATATCTCGAGAGTGTACCCGAGAGGTACATAAGCGGTAAGCAGATGCTTATCGAAAAGCTCAAAGAGAAGGCAGAGCCGGCAGCAGCTCCTGCGGCAGGTGAGCCTGTGGAAGCCTCCATTTGATGAGGGAGGTGACACCGCAGGTGTCGGAGGGAGAGATACCACCTCATCCGTCACTTCGTGACACCTTCTCCTCAAGGAGAAGGCGAAATTAGAAAAATTTAAAGGAGAAATTTTATGAACGAGGAAAAAATTATAATAACTCTAAACGGCGAAGAGAAAGCTCTCACGCTTGATGAGTTAAAAAATCTCGCGGAGATGAACGATAAGCTTACCTCTGCGATTGACAAAATTTCGCACCGCGAGGGAATTACCCGTGAGGAATGTATTGACGCTATCCTCGGCGGTGAGGATTACACGGATAAGCGCTGGTCGCACTTTTTTAACGAGTATCCGGATGCGAATACCGACGAGCTTGACGAAGGCTTCTTTTCAAGCTTGGATATCGGTATCACTCCGACCGAGGCGTACCAGAAGATTTTAATCGCGGCACTTCAGGAGAAGTTGCGCGAGACAGAAAACAGAAAAAGCTCGCTCGGCAGTGCAAAGAGCGAAATCGCAGGAGAAGTAGCAGACAAATTCTTAGAGGGCTTCTTCGGCGCAAAATATTAATTTAAACACAGATTTTTAAGGAGGAAAAATTATTATGGCAATTGATTTACATGCAAAATATTCACAGCAGATTCAGAGCGAGTTTAAGCGCGAGAGCTTAATTCACGCTCATCTTTCAAGCAATTACGACTTCACGGGTGTCCGCACGGTAAATGTCGTCACCCCGATCACCGTTCCGATGGGCGATTACACAAGAGAGGGTGCGAATCGCTACGGCACTCCGGTTGAGATGGAGGACATCGTTCAGGAACTCACTCTTACCCAGGATAAGTCATTTTCAATGACAATTGATAAGGGTAACTATTTAGACCAGACCGGTGTCAAGGAAGCGGGCAAGATGCTCTCACTCCAGATTTCCGAGCAGGCTGTTCCGCTTATGGATAAGTACTGCTTTGACAAGCTCGCACGCGAGGCGGGTAAGGTTGTTTCTTCATCCGATGCACTCACCGCAAAGAATATCTGCGCGCGTATCACCGCAGGTACTACCTTTATGGATAACGCCGAGGTTCCGGCTGAGGACAGAGTTTTATACTTAAATCCTGAAGCTTACGCGCTTTTACGCACATCTGATGAGTTTTTACGTTGCGACGCACTCCTCAATAAGTCACTCTCAAAGGGTCAGGTCGGTACATACGACGGTATGACGGTTATCAAGGTTCCGAATGCGCGCTGGAGAAAGGGCGTTAACTTTATGATCGTTCACAAGTCAGCCGCTGTCGCACCGGTTAAGCTTAACGATACCAAGCTTCACCGCGATCCGCCGGGCATCTCAGGTAACCTTCTTGAGGGCAGACAGTACTACGATTTATTTGTGTTTGGCGCTAAGTGCAATGGTGTTTATGTCGATGTCGACACAAATCTTTCCAATGTATGTGCAGCTCCGGTAATCGATGCTTCCGGTAAGATCACATCGGATTATCAGGTTAAGTTTACAACCGACGGAAGTGACCCGCGCTACTCAAAGTCCGCAAAGGTCGGAAATCAGGCGGATGTTACCGCAGAGGGTACGCTTGTTCGCGCCTTCGCCTTCAACGAGAATTACATCAACTCAGAGGTAGCCGAGCGAACACTCTAATATTTTAATACATAACGGAGGGAAGGTGGGGCAAAACCCCGCCTTTTCTTTGATTAGAAAAGCCTCCCCCTCCGAGGGGAAGACTTAAAAAAGGAGGAATTTTATGACAGGTGAAAAAATATTTAAGAGAGCTCTTTCGTATTTAATGGAAAAGCCGGATGAAGACAGAAAATTCTCTGAAAACGCGCTCGAGCTTATAAATGCCTATATTGCGGAATGTATCGAATGTCAGAATTCAAGAAATTTATCGCGCGGGGAAGAAAAAATAACCTCGGCTGAGATAAAATCGTTAAGTGAAGAGGTTAAGCTTGACGACATTTTAACCGAGGTTGCAATTCCGTTTGGACTTGCGAGTGAATTTTTCCGCGATGAGCTGGACGAAACGCGCGCAAATATTATGCGAAATCGCTTTGAAAGCTTGCTCTCGCACGCGAGACGCGTATGCACGACGAGCATTTTAAACGTCTACGGGGGTGAGGAATAATGAGCCTCGCCCGAATAAGATACGACAAATTCGCAGGCGTTGACTTCTCGACCGATGCCGCGAAAGTTGATCCAAACCGCGCCTGCAGTGCAAAAAACTTTATCGCCGACTCGGGTGGATATCCCGAAAAACGCGTAGGATATCGCGTGCTTTGCAATTTTGGCGCAAGAATTAACGGAGTTTTTAAGTTGGGTGATAAATACATCGTTCACGCGGGTGAAAATGCCTATATTTGGGACGGTATTAGCAGTGAAGCTCCATCACCGGCTCTTTCCGAGCTTAACGATGCAAAGTCATTCGGCATAGAATTTCGAAAGAAACTCTATATTTTAACGGGAAAGCAGTTTTTGGTTTTCGACGGTGAGAAGCTTTCTCATGTGCACGATGTTGCCTTTGCGCCATTGGTTGCAACAGGTATGGAGAAGGTGTTAGATCCCTACACTTCATCGTATACCTATGAGAACGGAACTCCCTATCAGCCGCTTAATCTGCTTTCGGGTAAGCGACGCGTCGGTATAAAGTTGTCAAATACAAAAACAAAAGAAATAAAATTTCATTGCAGGGCAGTTGAAGGTAGCTTAAAGCTTTACGGACCTGATGGCACAGAGATTTCCCAAGAAGGGAATTATACTCCCAGTTATTCAAAGAGTAATGATATTGTGTCAGGTTTTTACATCGATTTGGTTAAGCCTGTGTGGAATGAAGCGGGCGGTGATGACTACATCATCGAATACGAAGCGGTGGGTGAGAGGATTGATAAAAACCGCGCAATAATTGAGGAATGTACCTTCGCTACGGTATATGAAAACCGCCTCTTTCTCAGCGGTAATCCGAATTATCCGAGCTGCGATTTCTATAGCGAGTTAAACGATCCGACTTATTTTACCGACATCGCCTATACAAAAATCGGTACAGCTGACGAAGCACCCGACGAGGATGAAGAAAAGGAGCGCGAGGAGAGTGCGAAGGAAGCGGAAATTCTCGGCTATTCGCATATCGGAAATTATATGGTTGTTCATAAGGATGACGCAAATGGCGGCGCGAGTATGTATCTTAGAAGCTCGTCACTCACCGAAGACGGAATGATTTTCCCGATAGTCGAGGGAATAAATGGAAGCAGGCTTGCTTCTCCACGAACAATTGCAACACTGATTGACGATCCGCTCTTTCTCACAAAAGACGGAGTTTTCGCGCTGATTACCGAGAATATAACGCGTGAGAGGTGCGTAACTCCGCGCGGTACGAGAATACTTCCGCGACTTGCAAAGGAAAATTTAAGCGATGCAGTCGCCTGTGTTCACAACGGATATTATATGCTCTTTGTGGGCGGAAATGTTTACCTTGCGGATGTGCGGCAGAAAGCTTACGCGCTCAATATGACAAATGAATTTGAATATGAGTGGTATTTCTGGGATAACATCCCCGCACGATGCGTCTGCTCAAATGAAGATGTGCTTTTATTCGGCTGTGAGGAAGGAAATGTATATCGCTTCAACACCGATATACGCGACAAGGCGGAGGCATATAACGACAACGGAAAGCCGATTGTCGCCGAGTGGACGACGAAGATGGACGATTTCGGTGCTTTTGGTGATCTTAAAATGCTTATTCGTCGCGGAAGCGGAGTTTATGTCAAATCCTATCCGATAATTTCGGATATCGAGATTTCCGTGCGTACCGAGCGGGATTTCGGAACGACGGTTGTCGACACATACCGCGGAATAATCGACTTTAACAATATTGATTTTACCCGTTTTACATTCAATACAACGCCTTATGGCTTTGTAAATTTCGATCGGAAGATTAAGGATTTCCGTATGGCGCAGGTGACCTGCAGGAATGCCGAATTAAATCAGCCGTTTGGCATCTATGCAATTGAGCTTGCCTATAAAACGGGCTATTTTGCTAAATAAAAAGGAGGAAAACTATGGCAATACAGACTAAAATAAGAACACCCGACGGCAAGGACGGCGTCGGTTACATAATTGGTGGCCAAACCTATAAGGATGCCGCAGGCAATGAGAGAGTTGATGCGGGTACTACCGTGCAGACAAACGGCGGTGAGTATACCTATCAGGGAAACGGTGTTTCAACTCCGTACTATAAAAGCACCTACCACGACGCAAACGGCAACCAAAATGATGCTTTCATCCGAAACGGAGTTGCCTATTCCGATGATAAGCTTACAAAACCCGTAAACTACGGCAGCGTTGTCAAAACGCAGGGCGGTGATTTCTATAAGGATCCGCAGACCGGGCGCGGTGTAAGGGTTACAAAGGTCGGCGGCGACCAGGATAGCTTTAAATACGGCGGAAATTTCTATAAGATATACCGCGACAATAAAGGAGTTTTATATGTCGATGAGAGCTGCACCGTGCGCGTTCCGGACGGCGCTACAGTAACGATTGGCGGCAGAAGCTATATCAATTCCCACTCATCGGGCCTCGTTCCGAGTCACAACTCTGTGGCGCAGGGATATGGCGATAAGATGAGCGGAGTTGAGGCGAATATCCGCTCCTCGGCAGACGAGCAGCGCGCCGCAGCAAATGCGCGCAAAAATCAGCGTATAAATGCGCTCAATGCACAAAGAAGTGCTATCGAGGCGGAGTATGAGAGAAACAACAGGGCGAGCTATAACGCTTATTTGAACGCGATCAATCCTTACGGCGTCAATGCCGAAAAAATGGCGCAGCTCGGACTTTCAGATTCGGGCTATGCTGAGACAACGATGGCAAAGATTGCAAATGCTTATCAGACTGCGATAGCGGGAAATGCCGAGGATCGCGCAAACTCGCTCCTCGAGCTTGAACTTGCAATTGACGATGCAATTGCCGACGGAAACGAAGCCGAGGCAAATATCGGAATGCAGATGTATACCAATATCGCAAATATGCAGGCAGAGCGTGCGAAAACTCAGTCGGATTACGAAATGTATGCGGCTGATAAATATAATTCCGATTATTGGAGCGAAAAGAAATTTAATGAGGGTGTCCGTCAGGCGGATGCGGAAAATAACTTAAAGCGCGAGCTTTTTGAAACGGAAAACGCGCGCGAAACCGCCGCTGCGATAATGGGATATTTAAGCGCAGGGTATAGCTATGAGGAGTTATCGAAGCTACTCGGCATTCCGGTAAATACGCTTAAAGTAGCCGTTTCTCAGTATTATCAGTAAATAATCCTCCCTTGTGTAATGGCCCCCTTGCCTAAAGGGGGCTGTCGCCTTTGGCGACCGGGGGATTCCGAGGTGGGAGGTACCGTCGGAGAAGGTGGAGGTTTACCACCTCATCCGTCTTGTTTAACTCGACACCTTCCCCTCGGAGGGGAAGGCTGAATTAGTAAAATTGAAAAGGAGGAAATTTATGTTTAATAAATACGGTGTTAACTATACGGGGCCAACATCCCCGATGGAAGAAAAACCAAAAGAAAAACCCAAAAAAGAACCAATTGTCTATGAGCGCGTGGATACAACTCCTGAAATCTACGACGACGAGGAAATTCCTTGGACTGCGGAAAAAGATAAATTATTCTTAGAGGGATTTTATTCACGCTCACAGGATAATCCCGAGATTGTAGTCATAGACAAAACAAAAAAGAAACCGGAAATAACAACGGCTCCGAATATTTTCGATCCCAAAAGGTTGAAAATCCAAGAAAAGAAAACCTCTTCCTTTGAGGAATACAAACCCACCGCGGAAGATATGAAAAGAATTAACGATACACAAAGTGTGAAAAAAGTCAATAAAGTGTTTGACACAATTTCCAAAGTGAATCAGGCGCGAAAAGATTCCATACGCTTAGCGATAAATTCAATAGATCCAACAAGTTTTGTGCGCGGGAAAATTTGGGATTATGCTTGGGATAAGACAAGTGATTTTGTTTTGGATAAAGCAACGGATATTGCCGACTATGCTACACGAGAATATTCGCATAAAAACAGAATGAACAAAATAGAGCAAGCGAATAAAATTAAAGAAAATACATATCCAAAGCCGAATATTCAAAAATTTAATATTGACGGCAAGGAAATTATTTTCAATTCTGCGGACAAATACGGGGTCGGTATATTGCCTGACGGTACAATGGTTGTCGGAGATGTGGATAAAGATGAAAAAATGCAAAAGTTTAATAGTGCTATTGCAGAAGATCCAAGTGCAATTGAAGACTATAAAATTCACGATGCAACCGAGTTCATTGAAGATTTTATAAAAAAAAGAGCTGAGGAGTTTGCATATCTTAAAGATGCAAATCCAGTTGATAAGTTGATTTCTTTTGCTTTGCTTGTTGCTCCGGAAACATCGGGAGATTTAAAGAGTTATCCCAATATTAAAAATCAAGACTTATATCTTTATAACGGAGAAATCGTTCACCGTGAAGATTTAGGAAACATCGCTTACGGACATCTCGGCAAAGTTCTTGGAATCCCTGACGGAGTACTAAAAGCAGCTGCAGGACTTGTGCAAATTGCGGCAGGATACATTAGAGAAAAGGCAGATTACAAACCAAATCCTGCGTGGAAGTATGAATTTTATGAAGACCCCCGTGATGCACGATGGGTAGAGCGTGGAATTGACAAATACGAGAGAGAAAAACGCAAATAATAAAATACTGCCTTGAGTAAACACTCAAGGTAGTATAAATCTTCGGCCTAGAACGGAATATATGTTATTGTATACACGTTTGTATGATGAATTGGACTTATCATCAGTTGAATACATATGATAGCCTTCAGCTACGGTAGCATGTCCGGGGTCTTGTAAAAACCAAACCTCGCCGTAGGAAACGGTTGCCTTATCATCGTATGCAAGCCAGCGGTCAAAGCCTTCAAGAGGAACATCCACAGCAGTTTTATCGCCGTGAATTTCAAGCAGTTCTGCGGATAATTCTTCCATACGTGGGTAGGCATAATTTTGCCATACATATGAGTTTGCCTCGCGTGCCACACGTGGCGTAATCACGAAAATCACAGCCAGGACAAGTGCATACACCCATTTGTTCTTAATGCACATAAAAATAACGAGAAACAAAAAAACAAAATAATAAATGGGTAAGGTCAGCATCCACCAAAAGCTGTGTTGAAAAAAGTGAAAATAAAACATTCTCAAAACGAAAATAACAGTCCACACAGTCGAGGTAATTTTAGAAGAAAAAACAGAAACTAAAAATTTTATGACGGAGTTTAAAAACTTCAAAACCTTTTCCATAACCCTCACCTCGGGTAAAGTATAGCATAAAATAAGGCTTTTGCCAACCCCTCGCGATGCACGGCGCGAAGAACAGGGAATGGGACTGGCAGAAAGAGAAAAATAAAAAAACAAATCCCGAGTTTTCTCGGGATTTGTTTAATAATACTCAGCATATTCGCTTCGTCTGTAAATGTTTTCTGACAAATAAGTAAAAAGGCTCATTGTATCAGGGTCGTCAAGAGACTTTGGCATATATACATAATTGTTAAAATACTCATAGTCGATTTCATACAAGAAGTTAACACCCTCGTCGCAGACCTCGACATATCCGTCGACTGTAAGGTCGCGGTATTCTTCGGGTAGCAGAACGAATTCGCCACTTGTGTGTGTTTCTAAAATTTCGGGTGCAATCTCGCGGATTCGTTCATAAGTCGGCTCCATATCAGGCGTTCTGTTAAATAAGAAAGCGAGAGGAAGCGGTAAAATAAATAAAAAACAAACGCAAATGATGAAAAACGATGCAAATGCGGGCTTGGCATTGCGAAAAAGGCAAAAAGTAAAACAAAAGATAAGAACAGCTATTGCAGGCAGGTATAAAAAGGAATGGAATATTAAATTTTCAAAATCCTGTGCTAAAAGGAATATTGACATTGCAAATGCAATTAAAAACAGCGCGGCACATAGCTTGGATGAAAAGAAAAAAATTATATGTTTTTTAATCATAGTTCCACTCCTCTACTGTTTTTTCAATATAGTGAGGGTAATGACTTGATGAATGTATATGCTCACCCGTTGCGACTGAAATTCTGTGCTTTGACGGATCTTTTAAATAAACGTAATAACTCTCACTTACCGTAGCATTACCAAGTGAGGAAACATAATAAATGCAGTCGTCAAAGATAAGCGCGTAGCCGTCTGCGGATGCTTTTGAATATTTCTCAGGTAATTTTACGCGCGTATCGGTCTCAAACTCTTCGAAGAGAATGGGGGAGATCTCTTCGATTTGCGAGATTGCAATACTATGACTTATTTCTGATGTTATTGTGTAGTAAGCGATTAATGTATAAACTGAAGTCAGAATACAAAGGGAAATGAAGAGAACAGCGCGGTACGGATGTTTGGTGACAAACAGAAAAACAGTATATACCAAAAAAATAAGACAAAAACCAAGGATGAACTGGGAAAACCCAACAAGTCCGAAAGCAATAAACTCTTCGAATAAGACACAAATTAAAATAAGCATTGCCATATACGGCAAAATAATTGCGGGAATAAACCATTTGGACTTAAAAAACTTCAAAAGCTTTTCCATAACCCTCACCTCGGGTAAAGTATAGCATAAATATGCGCGATTTGCAAACAAGTGTAAAATGTGTTATTCTTAAATTGGTGATAGAAATGATTTATGTAACGGGTGATACGCACATTCCGATTGATATAACAAAACTCGCCTCAAAGAGGTTTAATGCAGGAAGCGGTGACTGCGTTATAATCTGCGGTGATTTCGGCGGTGTGTTCTCAGACAGTAATGAAGAAAAATACTGGCGCAAATGGCTTGATGAAAAGCCTTACACAACGCTTTTTATCGACGGGAATCACGAGAACTTTGACCTGCTTAAAAAGTATCCCGAGGGGGAATTTTTTGGTGCACGCGTACACAAAATAAGCGATAAGATATACCATATTATGCGCGGAAGTGTTCTTGATTTGGACGGCGTTAAGATTTTCGCCTTTGGCGGCGGAGAGTCGCACGATAAGAAGTACCGTACCGAGGGTAAAAACTGGTGGCGTGAGG
>JAZPZP010000081.1:0-3711 GCA_045544695.1 Eubacteriales bacterium
ACGGTAAAGCTTTTCTCAGTATCGAAAATTACGATATCCGCAATGCTGCCTTCGGAAATTACGCCCTTATCAACATTAATAATCTCTGCGGGGCGGTAAGTCATACACGCAATTATATCGCAAAGGCTCATCTTACCTTCCCTGTAAAGCTTTGTGATGCTGAGCGGAAGCGAGGTTTCAAATCCTAAAATTCCGTTCGGAGCACTTTCAAAATCGCGTGCTTTTTCATCTGAGTGATGCGGTGCGTGATCGGTTACAATTGCATCAATAGTACCGTCGCAAAGGCCCTCAATAATCGCATCGACATCATCTTTTGTTCTGAGCGGTGGATTCATTTTTGCCATTGTACCGCGCTCCATGACCGCCTCTTCAGTGAGTGAAAAGTAATGCGGGCAGGTCTCGCAGGTAACTTTAATTCCGCGTTTCTTCGCATCGCGCACCAATGCTACCGAGCCGCGCGTACTTACGTGTGCAATATGCACGTGCGCGCCCGTCGTATAAGCTAAAACTATATCGCGCGCCGCCATAGCTTCTTCTGCCGCGATGGATATCTCAGATGCGCCGAGCTTTTTGGCAACTTCTCCCTCATTCATAGCACCGTTTTTGGCAAGGTTTAAATCCTCGCAGTGGGATATAACCGGAATTTTAAGCTCATCAGCTTTAATGAGTGCCTGCTTCATAATTTCAGCATTCATAATCGGGCGTCCATCGTCACTTACAGCGACAGCACCGACACCTTTCATTTCTGAAAAATCAGTCATCTCCTCGCCGAGAAGGCCTTTGGTTATCGCGCCAATCGGATAAACATGAACCTTACCAACCTCTGATACTCTTTTATTTATATATTCAATTACCTCAGCGGAATCGGTAGTCGGTTTGGTATTCGGCATACAAGCAATTGATGTAATGCCACCCTTCGCCGCAGAAGCGGTTCCTGTTTCAATATCCTCTTTATACTCAAATCCCGGCTCGCGCAAGTGAGTATGGATATCGACAAGACCCGGAGCGACGATCTTTCCGGTTGCATCAATTACATAATCGTCCGACTCTGCCGTTATGTTCTCGGCAATACGCACTATTTTATCGCCTGAAATTTTTATGTCGTAAACCGCGTCGATATTATTTTTAGGACTAACGACGCGACCGTTTTTAATTAAAATATCCATTTCTCTACCTCTTATCAGGTGCTACATTAAGTACCATCTGTTTAATCAGTTCATTATTTGTATGAATCTGGAAGTTGCTTCCGTCCTCATTAAACCACGAAAGAATTTTTGAATAACCTGTCGGACTGTTCGCATTATACTGACATCCGATTTCCAAAGCTTTTCCGAAGATGCCCTCTGCCTTCGCTACCGGATCTTTCTCTGAAAGCTCAGGAATTTTATCCTCATCAAATTCATTTGAAAATTTTACCAGATCTGCAGATTTATTGTAATATAATATTTTGGCTGAAACCGTATCATCATAATTGTAAATAATATTTACGCCTGCGCTTTTAATTTCATTTTTGTATGAAGTAAAAAGTTCAGCGTCATCACTGTCATACTTAACTACGCCTTCGCCAAAAAGAGCTTCAATCTCAGCCTTTGTCATACCACGTTGTACTTTATCATAATAAGAATAAAGCTCTTCCATCGTTTCCGGTGGAATTGCGGTTTCATCTATTACAATTTCTTCCTCGGGATCCTCCAGCAAGTAACAGGAGGATAAGCTAAACATCATAATAACCGTTAAGATTAAAGCTAAAAATTTTTTCATATTTTTCTCCTTTTCCCACAACATTCCTCACAATTTATCTCCTGTTTAAGCCATACTAAAAGCGTAAGATAAAAAAAGTGAGGTAATAATAATGAAAAATTTTATGAAAGGTATGACCGCGGGGCTCGCCGTCGGCGCGACGACAGCCGCAATTATAATTCCAAAAACGCGCAAAAGTAAAAAAATGGTTAAAACAAACACCGGGCGCGCGCTCAAAGCGGTCGGCAGCTTAATTGATAATTTCCAGAATATGATCGATTAAGCAATCGGGCGCACTCGCCCGATACATAGTATATCACAAATTCCGACTTTTGGGTAGTATTTTTAGAATTTAATAATTTTTTTAAAATTTACTCTTGCATTTATCTTAACAATGTGGTATTATATACAAGCGTTGTTAAAACGATGTGCGCTCGTAGCTCAGCTGGATAGAGTACTTGACTACGAATCAAGGGGTCACAGGTTCGAATCCTGTCGGGCGTGCCAAAAGGCTTTGGATATAATCCAAAGCCTTTTATTTTTAATACGAAAACGGCAGGCTTTATGGAGTAAACACCAAAAGCCTACCGTTTTTATTATTCTAAAACATAAACCTTCGCGCCGCGTCTACCAAAGTTTACGCATTCGTAATGGGAATCAAAGAATAGGTCAATTCGATTTCCCTTGATTGCGCCACCGGTATCGCCTGCAACAGCGTAACCGTAATACCAACTTGTGCCATCGGCAGAAGTTATATACACTCTTGTGCCGAGCGGGATGATACGCGGATCAACCGCGATAACACCAACTTTTGCCTTAATTCCGCTGGCGGTTTTAGTACCCCAGCCTCCCGAGCACTGATAACACGGGCAATATGCGGTTGCTACAACATCAATCACCTTGCTGTATCGAAGAGCACCATCACGGCTGACAGGAAGCTCGCCTGCCCCGCCGGTAATGTTTGCAGTAACCTTTGTTCCTCGCTCAACGATTTTATTTGTCGGCTGAGAAAGAACGGTTTCACTTAATACTTCTTCAGCAACAGCAACGCCGTTACTCTTTTTAACCTTAACGGTCTGAGTTTTACTTCCGTTAATTCCATTCTGAACAACCTTTGTAACACCGAGCTGCATTTCGTTGTTCGGACGGGTTTCCTTACGGTACGGAACTGCAACAGTTCTTGTAATCTCATCAAAAGTAATTCTTGAAACGGAAATATTTTCGCCATACACAACCGTGCTGTTCATAGCAGGCTCGACCTCATCGCTCTCACCTAACACCACACCTGCACGCTCCATTGCGGTTTCAACAGTATCATCATACGATACTGTAACTCTGCGGGATAAACCGTCTGCCGTTACGCTGACAGCTCCTGCACGCATAATACTGATGCTGACAGTTCCGTCTTCATTTGACGCGGTTATAACCTTATCATATTCGCCAAGGCTTTTTCCCGCATCCAGGAGTACCTGTGTCGCATCCTTTTCATAACTTGAGTATACCGTTGTGTGCATACCGTCTGTAATAAGATAGGTCTGAACGGAAAATGCAGACGCGCAAAGGCACAGCGTGGTAACTGCAAGAATAGCCGGCACCATTACAAAGCGGTGTGAAAGAACTTTGCCTACCGCATGTAACGCATGCCAAATTTTCGAAAACATATTTTACCTCCTCAGGACGGATTTATTAAATTGTATCCGATCCTTTACCAATTTATGCATAAGAAAAAACTCATATGATAAATTGTTTTTTGACACCAATTGTGTCGAATTTTAACTTGCCAAGAGATTGTAACAGATTGTAACCTTTTTGTCAAGTCCAAATTTTAGAATTATTTTATTTATTTTATCGTCAATTATCTTTCAATATTCTGTTTTTATGAACTTTTTGGTAATTTTAGGATTTTTAATATTTTATCAAAATGATGTATTTTTTGTAAAGTTTTTATCAAACTATACACAAGGTGGTGTG
>JAZPZP010000082.1:0-9114 GCA_045544695.1 Eubacteriales bacterium
TTTTATATTTATCGAGAAGCATTTGCGAAACCCCTGTATTATTGTGCTTTGCCCATGTAATATCCGTCAATGTATCGAGCAACTCACTATATACGGCCAAATAAAATTCTCTTGCAATTATAGCATTATATATATCTGTAATCTTAACATCATATACAAGTTCATAAAAAACCTTCATAACCATTTGTGTAACAGCCATTGTAATGGTTATATTTGAACCGTACAATTTTGCAGTTGCATATTTCCCAAATTTTAGCACATTTTCTTTTAGAGCATCAACAATTGCGTCACTCATATAGTTTCTTATAACATAATCAGCCACATTCTTTTCACGCTCATTTTTTATCATAGTCAAACCCTCATAAAGGCTGGAGTTTGGCGGAGCAAAATCCAATAATTTTTCGATCAAATTTAAATCAGCCTCATATAGCTGACATGCAAACATTGCTATATCAACAAAGTCAAACACCTTGCCACTTTTGTCAAACACATAGTCAAGACCAAAGCCTTCATATTCATCTATACCCTTTGTTACAATGTCTATCGCATCAGATTCCGAAATACCATAACTACACCTGGCAATTTCTTTTGCCAAATTTCCTTTATTAACATTATCCGATACATCATATACAAACTTGAAATTTTTGTAGCCTTGATTTATATTATCCCATATATTATACACGGTTGATTCAGAATTTGAAAGTTCTCGCAAAAACTCAACTGTAGATTCCATAAGCCATTCATCACCGGTATCTTTTCCACTAATGAATGACAGCAATTCACCAAAAACAATTTCTGCTCCATCATCAAAAAAACCTTTAGATACAGCAAGACTTACAATATCCCATTGAGAGTAATCTTTTATAACATCATAACACAATCCCTCAAGATTTCCACACCATAACCTATTTGCATCAGGTTCAAAATACATGGGATAATTTACGGCTATTTCCTCAAAAACATCATCTGTTGTATCAAGACTTGTGTCAATTATGTTATATGGTGTGTTTTCAGAACCTTCTCCGCCTGTAATAGTTGCAGATGAAAGATCTAGATAAAAGGCAGGCCGTATACCAATGTTATAATAGTACGCACTACTCTCATTAATCATACCGTCCGAAGTCACAAACCTTACACTGTCACCATCGCCAGCAGCATACGGTGTACGAAGCCAATAACTCCACTTTTGATTAGAGATCGGACTTGATCCAAATTGTCCTTTTTCGTAGTTCTCTGCACACTCTGCAGTCAAGCGTCCAATATAATATTCACTTCCTAATATATCCCTATGTTCGTATACTGAACAAAGTTGCTTTACATCTAAAAGAAACATATTATCGGTCGTATATTCGGAGTATGCTGTATCATAATTTTGCAAAACTGTTGTGATTGAAGTTGAATATTTATGATAATTTGATTCTCGTGTGACTCCTCCAAACCAACCACGATTTTCCTCATAACCGTTCAAGAGCGACTTCTGTCTTACCGATTTTATTAAATTTCTCTCACCTAACGTAAAGTTGCTTAAAAATCCAGCCTCACTATCATATTCGTTGCAGTAACGTTCATATATATTGCCACCCGATGGAGGATTTCCACACTTCCAATTAACATTTCCTGCTGTTGCTTCTGAATTCAACCAACAACGCATATTAGAGTCGCCCCAGTAATCTGAACCTGAGCCGTGTCTGTAAACTCCCATTGCATTAGCATAACCTCTACTATGACTTCCTCCTTTATTACCTGCCGCATCATAAGGTTTTATACATATAATCTTATCTGAAAGCATTAGTGGACCATTCTCATCTATATCTACACATCTCCAAAGAATTGGCTTTCCATAATAAGTACCCATATACAAATAATCGCCGATTTGCAAATCCGCAGAAGCATTAGCTGTAATAGGTACGCAAACTATCAAGCTTGACAAAAGAGTGATTATTAAGATAATACTTAAAACTTTGTTTTTCATTTTATTTTCTCCTTTTTATTCTCGTCAATTTTCGACAATCTTTTTATGATTTTGTCAAGTTAGGGACAAAAATTCATTTTTCAAAGGCTTCTCCTTGATGGAATGCGTTTTTATCATCCTCAAGACAAATTTTAGCACAATGCGGTGTTTTTTTCAATAGAAAAAGGCGAGGAATAATCCTCGCCTTTAAGCTTTAGTCTTTCCACATTTCCTTTACTGCTTTAACAGACATCTTCGGGTCGCGTGTACGGGTAAAGATACCCTTGCGGTTATCGACAACTCGGCGATGAGTCTGATTAACTCGGAAATCAGCAAATGCCCAGATGTGTGTTCCGCATATGTACGGAAGCTCTTTTAAAAGATTATACTGAGCTTCAATCATCTGTGCCTGATACTCCTCACTGAACATCATTGGCGGATCTGTGTGCAAGCCCGCTACCGCATCAAAGCCGAACTCCATAACAAGTATCGGCATATTGCACATTTCTTCATATGCCTCGATGTTCTCTTTAAGTGCTGCGAGAGCCGCATTAAGATCTCCCGGTACATCATACCAGCCGTAGTATCTGTTAACACCTAAAAAGTCGAAATACTTAGCCTCGGGATTATCCACCGGCTGGCAGTGCGCCGCATATGTAAGCGGGCGCGTATTATCAAGCTCTCTCGCCTTATCGGTAATCGCCTTAAAGAAGACGTGACCGTCTTCATTACATGTATCCGGCTCGTTTGCAAGGCTCCACGCGATGACCGACGGATGGTTCTTATCACGCTTTATAAGGCGCTCAACAATTGCTAAGCACTTGTCGACCATACCCTCGTGGCTGTACATTCTGTCACAAAGGCCGACCATCGGCGTCTCAGAAATAACAAGGAAGCCAAACTCATCCGCCATGTCGAGCATCTGCTCGTCATACGGATAATGCGAAGTGCGGAACGAATTTGCGCCAAGCTTCTTCATAAGATCAAAGTCGCGCATAACACTCGGTGCAAAGAAACCTTTTCCGATAAGCGGGAAATCCTCATGCTTGCCAAAGCCCTTTAAGAAAAGCTTCTCGCCATTTAAATAAAGATTCTTTCCGCGAACTTCAATTGTTCTGATACCGTAGCGCACGGTGTATTCATCAGTATCTGTTGTGACAACCAAATTATAAAGCTCAGGCTTATAAATTCCCCAGATGCGCGGATTTTTGATTATAAACTCGCCCTCTGCGGTATTCAATGTCTGACCATCTGTGCTAACGGAAATTCCGTCAACATTACCCTCAACTGAGTAAGTTACCTTAGCTGTACCGTCGTCTAAAATATAGGTTTTAACGGTTACATCCTCGATTTTCTTCTTCGGAATGATATTTAAGGTAACGCTTCTGTGAATACCACTGTACGGATAGAAATCGTACATTACATCAGGGTAAGCGTTGTAAAAGCCCGCGTGAGCTTGCTCACCTAACTGAGTTGCAGGCGGAATTGCCCAGATGTCAAGCGATGTGTCACAAGATACACGAAGAAGATTTTCGCCCTCGCGCAGTACATCTGTAATGTCTGCCTCAAACGGAAGTGAATTTTCTTCATCGTACATAACCTTAACATCGTTAACGTAAACCGTTGTCTTACACGGTGAGCTGCCGATGCGTAAAACTACCGCCTCGTCATCATTTCTTCTCGGTGAAAAGAAAATCTTTTCATATATACCCACGCCGTGATAATCGTATAAATCCTCATACTGCTCGTTCCAGCTCGCAGGAACTGCTATCGGACGGAAAGAAGTTTCCTCTTCCTTTCTGAAATTCCAGATTCCGTCAAGAGATATAACTTTTCTTTTATTGTTATTCTGCACTTGTAACATAATTTTTCTTCCTTTCTCGTAATGCTACCGGGGGGCAATTTGTGGATTAACCTTGCACATTTTAATTAATTTTAGCACACATCATTCGCTTTTTCAATAAAAATTGGGTGAAGATCCGCTCTTCACCCAAAATATTTTTATATACTTTTAAATTTGCACTATAGTGCTAAAATTCTTAGTCTTCCCACATTTCCTTTACCACGTTATATGATAATTTCGGGTCGCGGGTACGGGTAAAGATACCCTTGCGGTTATCTACCACTCTGCGCTGTGACTGGTTAACACGGAAGTCAGCAAATGCCCAGATATGTGAGCCGCAGCAGCACGGAACTTTTTTCATCATTTCATACTGCATTTTAAGCATCTTAGCCTGATATTCTTCAGAGAACATCTGCGGCGGATTTGTATGTACACCTGCGATTGCATCGCAGCCGAATTCCGCAACGTAGACCGGAATGTTATAGGTCTTGTTAAAGTCCTCGATGCAAGCCTTGAATTTCGGGAGTGAGTTTTCAAGCTCTGCTGCAAAAACATACCAGCCGTAATATTTATTAATTCCCACAAAGTCAAAATACTTAGCCTGCGGGTTATCACTCGCTTCGCGGTGAGCGGCATAGGTTAACGGGCGGGTATCGTCAAGGGCTCTTGCTGTATCGGTTATTGCCTTAAAGAAGTCGAGTCCTTCCTTAACCTTAAGGTCAGGCTCGTTTGCAAGGCTCCACGCGATGACTGACGGATGGTTCTTATCGCGGCGGACTAAACGCTCAACAATCTTGCAGCACTTCTCGGTCATTCCCTCTTTTGTATACATTCTGTCGCAAAGGCCGACCATCGGAGTTTCGGAAATTACAAGGAAGCCAAACTCATCCGCCATATCGAGCATCTGCTCATCGTACGGATAATGCGAGGTTCTGAAGGAGTTTGCACCCAAGCTCTTCATAAGGTCAAAGTCGCGCATAACGCCCGGCGCAAAGAAGCCTTTTCCGATAAGCGGGAAATCCTCGTGCTTACCAAAGCCCTTTAAGAAAATCTTCTTGCCGTTTAAAAGAAGGTCGTTGCCACGCACTTCAAAGGTTCTGATACCATAGCGCACGGTGTATTCATCATTATCTGTAGTAACGGTTAAGTTATAAAGCTCGGGCTTATAAATATCCCAGATACGCGGATTTTTGATGATAAATTCGCCCTCTGCGGCATTCAATGTCTGACCGTCGGTGCTAACGGAAATTCCGTCAACGCTACCCTCAACTGAGTAAGTTACCTTAGCAGTTCCGTCGTCTAAAATATAGGTTTTAACGGTTACATCCTCGATTTTCTTCTTCGGAACAACGCTTAATGTAACGCTTCTGTGAATACCGCTGTACGGATAGAAATCGTACATAACGTCCGGGAATGAATCGGTAAAGCCCATATGCGCTTCCTCGCCCTGAAGGGTTGCAGGCGGAATTGCCCAGATGTCAAGAGTGGTGTCGCAAATTACATTAAGCGTATTCTCGCCACTCTTTAAAACGGCGGTGATATCAGTTTCAAACGGGAGCGCATTCTCCTCGTCATACATTACCTTCTCGCCGTTAACTAAAACAGTTGTCTTACACGGTGAGCTGCCGATGCGTAAAATTACCGCCTTGTCATCGGTAAAATCCGGAGCGTAGAACTTCTTTTCATAGATGCCGACGCCGTGGTATGAGTATAAATCCTCATACTGCTCGTTCCAGCTCGCAGGAACTGCTATCGGGCGAAAAGTTTTCTCCTCTTCCTTTCTGAAGTGCCAGATTCCGTCGAGAGAAGTTACCTTTCTCTTACTGTTACTCTGTACTGCTAACATAATTTTCCTCTTCCTTTCTCAGGTGTTACCCCTATATTACCATAGCTTTCTCGCTTTTTCAATAAAAAAGGGCAAAGATTTAAACTTCGCCCAAAATATTTTTTATATACTCGGTTACATCATCCCGCTCAATTTCAAGTACGACGGAAAGCTCTCCGTAAAATATATCCTCCGCTCTTTTCATATAGCGCTCATCAACGGTTCCGAGCTTCTTTTTCATTCCTTTTTCATATATGCTCTTTATTAGTTGAATTAAATCCTCACACTCGTGCGATGTGATTGATTTCTGATACCTCTCACGCATTGCAAGAAAGTTTTTATCCTCTTCATTTCCACTTTCGATATTCGGTATCTGTCGGATAAGCGCCTCCGCCTCTTCCCTCGTCATAACAGCGCGCATAAAAACCTTTGTATCAATTGGAGTAAAAATAACCTCACTGCCATAGATCGGAGTAAGCTTATAATATTTTCTATTACTTTTATCTATCGGAGCGATGTCGGAAACCTCGCACACTCCGGCACTTCCGTATATAATTTTGTCGCCAACACTAAACACGCAAAAACCTCCCTTATATCTATATTTTAACAGATTTTTTTGCTCAATGTAAGAAAAACTTTTTGTGATTTTAAACAAAAATAAAGCCTTCCAATATGGAAGGCTTTATTATTTAGCTTAAGAAGTCTTTTAATTTTTTAGAACGGCTCGGGTGGCGGAGTTTGCGGAGTGCCTTCGCCTCGATCTGACGGATGCGCTCACGGGTTACGTTAAACTCGCGTCCTACCTCTTCAAGTGTTCGGGTTCTGCCGTCCTCAATTCCGAAGCGAAGCTTTAAAACCTTCTCCTCGCGCGGGGTAAGAGTTCCCAAAACGTCGACAAGCTGCTCGCGTAAAAGTGCAAAAGATGCCGCCTCAGCAGGCTCGAGCGCGTCTTCATCCGGAATAAAATCGCCAAGGTGAGAATCCTCTTCTTCGCCGATAGGAGTTTCCAAGCTAACCGGCTCCTGCGCGATTTTAAGTATCTCGCGGACTCTTCCCACCGGCATATTCATCTGCGCTGCAACCTCTTCCGGTGAAGGATCGTGGCCCAATTCCTGAAGAAGCTGACGCGATACGCGGATAACCTTATTGATAGTTTCGACCATATGGACAGGAATACGGATTGTTCTCGCCTGGTCGGCAATAGCTCGGGTGATTGCCTGGCGAATCCACCATGTAGCATAGGTTGAGAACTTATAGCCCTTTGTGTGGTCAAACTTCTCAACCGCTTTGATTAGACCGAGGTTGCCCTCCTGAATTAAGTCTAAAAATAACATTCCGCGGCCGACATATCTCTTCGCAATTGATACGACAAGACGGAGGTTTGCTTCTGCCAAACGCATTTTTGCTGCCTCATCGCCCTCTGCCATACGCTTTGCAAGTTCGATTTCCTCATCGGGAGATAAAAGGTCAACCTTACCGATTTCCTTTAAGTAAATACGAACGTGGTCGTCGACATTAAGACCGTCCATCAAAGCTGACGGATCATTGATTTCCTCTTCCGGAATTTCCTCAATCTTGTCCAAATCCTCGAGTGGCTCAAGGTCGTCGTGAAGATCAATAACCATTTCCTCGAGCGGTAATTCGATACCTAAATTTTCAAGCGTATCATAAAGCTTGTCAAGCTGCTCGGAATCAAGCTCCAAGGTTTCGCTTATATCCATAAGCTCCTTTGATGAGAGCTTATTTTTCTTCTTCGCACCCTCGATAAACTCGTGAAGCGCTGCCTTTTTCTCCTCAGGGGTCAATATTTTCTTCTCGTCCATATTCTTTATCCTCCGTATGACTTTTTGTCTCTGTAAAGCTCTGCCGCACGGGAGAGTGCATCCTCTCCCTGCTTTGCCGCTTCAGTTTTTACAATTCTTATATAGTCGCGCAGTGCATCCGCTGTCGGCGCTACATCCTTTGCAAGAACACCCGATATGTGCGCGGTGGCGTTATCATCAATTGATGATAAAACCACAGCCGCATTGACTTCCCTTCCGCTCTCGTTGATTTCAAGGATTTTAGCGTAAACCTCAGCGAGCATCGGAGATGAAAACTCATCTGTACTGAGCATCTCACGCGTAGCCTCAATCCAGTCATTTCGCGAAATCAGCGTTGAGATGACACCCTCCTCCGCGATTGCGGATTTAGGATTATCAAACCTTAAATTGCGCGCCCTTGGCTGAGATGCATTTACCGGAGCTAAGTTTTTAATTTGCTCCTCTTTGGCGCGGCGGCGGTCTTCCTTTTTATGTGCGCGCCCGACCTCGTGCTTAATTGCATCCGCGGAAACACCCGTTTCCTTAGCGACACGCGCTATGTAAACCTCGCGTTCAACATAGCTCTCAAGCTTTGCGAGAGCCTCAGCCGATGCGTGGATATACGCAACTCTTCCCTCGTCGGTTGATATGTCAAAATTGCGACGCAGCTTGGATAGCTTATATTCGGAATCTGCCTCGGAATTCTCAAGCAGGCGGATAAATCGCTCGCGACCGAATTTTTTAATAAATTCATCCGGGTCCTTAGCTCCCTCCATTCGCAACACGCGAACGGTAATGCCCGCAGGCTTTAAAAGCTCAATTGCGCGCTCGGTAGCCGCCATTCCCGCACCGTCTGAGTCGTAGGCGATGACAACTTCCTTTTTGTAATTTGAAATGAGCTTTACCTGCTCCTCGGTAAGAGAAGTGCCGAGTGAGGCAACAGCTGAATCAAATCCTGCCTGATGGAGTGCTATGACATCCATATAGCCTTCAGCTAAGATTATCGCATCCGCAGTCGTCTTCTTCGCTAAATTGAGCGCGAAAAGATTCTTTCGCTTATTGAAAACACTTCCCTCGGGCGAGTTTAAATACTTAGGTTTAGAATCATCCATAACTCTGCCGCCAAAGCCTATCACCGCGCCGTTCTTATCAATAATCGGGAACATAACGCGGTTGCGGAATCTGTCATAAATACTTCCGTTTTTACCCGTTACCGCAAGGCCTGCGTCAATCAGCTCGTTTTTGGTAAAGCCCTTTTCAGCTGCCGCTTTGATAAGCCCGTCCCAAGAATTAAGCGCAAAGCCAAGGCCGAAGCGAGTTTGTGTTGCATTGCTTAATCCACGGTTATTAAGATAGCTGAGTGCTTCTTTTCCCGCTTCAGAATGAAGATTTGCGTGAAAATGCCTTGCTGCAAGCGTATTAAGCTCATAAATGCGTTCGCGCCTGCGTCTCGCGAGACTTGCACCCTCGTCTTCCTCAGGAGGTTTTAATCCCGCAAGATTTGCAAGGTAAATTACCGCGTCCTTGAAATCCATATTTTCAATTTTCATAACAAATGTGATGATGTCACCGCCGACACCGCAGCCGAAGCAATGGAAGAACTGCCTGTCCTTTGATACAGAAAATGACGGCGTTTTCTCATTGTGGAACGGACACAACCCGACGTAGTTCGAGCCGCGTTTATTAAGCGATG
>JAZPZP010000083.1:0-3662 GCA_045544695.1 Eubacteriales bacterium
CCGCAGCAGTACAAGCAGCTTTTAATGCTTGCGGGCTTTGACAGATATATTCAGATTACCCGTTGCTTCCGCGATGAAGATTTACGCGCTGACCGTCAGCCGGAGTTTACTCAGATAGACCTTGAGATGTCATTCGTTGACGTCGATGATGTTATCGCAGTTAACGAAGGCTTTATTGCTCGTCTCTTTAAGGAAATTCACGGTATGGATATTCCGACTCCGTTTATGCGTTTGCCTTACTCTGAGGCAATGGATCGTTTCGGTTCGGACAAGCCTGACTTACGCTTTGGCTACGAGCTTAAGAATATCTCTGATATCGTTAAGAATTCTGAATTCAAGGTGTTCTCAGGTGCGATTGAAGCAGGCGGTAGCGTTAGACTTATCAATGTTAAGGATGGCGGTGCTAAGTTTAAGCGCAAAGAGGTTGATGCACTCGGTGAGTTTGTTAAGACCTACCGCGCTAAGGGTCTTGCGTGGATGAAATTTACCGATGGTGAAATGACATCATCCTTTGCTAAATTCTTGAGCGAGGACGAAATTGCAAAGATTAAAGAAGTTGCAGAAGCAGGGGATAATGACCTTATTTTAGTTGTTGCTGATGCTAAGGACGATATCGTATTTGCATCCCTCGGTGCTCTTCGTTGCGAATGTGCGCGCAAGATGGATGTTATTAAGAAAGATGATTATAAGATTCTCTGGGTTACCGACTTCCCGCTCTTTGAGTATGACGAGGAAGAGGGTAGATATGTTGCAAAGCATCATCCGTTTACCTCTCCGCGCGATGAGGATATCGACCTTTTAGAAACCGATCCGGCAAAGGCTTGCGCTAAGGCATATGATATTGTTATCAATGGCTCAGAGGCAGGTGGCGGATCAATCCGTATCCACGACAGTGCTCTCCAGGCTAAGATGTTCAAGGCTCTTGGCTTTAGTGAAGAGCGCGCAAATGAACAGTTCGGTCACTTGATTGAGGCGTTCTCATACGGTGCACCTCCACACGGTGGTCTTGCATTTGGCTTAGACAGACTTGTAATGTTACTCTCAGGTCGTGAGTCAATTCGTGACGTTATCGCATTCCCGAAGGTTCAGAATGCGTCTGAAATTATGATGGCATCTCCTGATGTTGTTGATGATGTTCAGCTTCGTGACCTTCATATTGCGCTCAACTTACCTGAGGAAAAATAGTTTTTTACAAAACCGTAACATTTTTTATCTGTGTCGGTGGTATCATAGACACAGTAGAGCTACAAGGAGGGAAACGGTATGATACAGGTAAACGGTCTTACTAAAAAGTATGGATCAAACCTTGCTGTTGACAATATCTCGTTTCATATCAAAAAAGGAGAAATCGTTGGCTTCTTAGGCCCGAATGGCGCCGGTAAGAGTACAACGATGAATATGATTACAGGCTACTTATCCGCAACAGGCGGAAGCGCTAAAATTGCGGGCTATGATGTCCTTGATGATGCGCTTGAGGCGCGTCAGCATGTCGGATATTTGCCCGAGTTGCCGCCGCTTTATATGGATATGACGGTGAATGAATATTTAAGCTTTGTCTATGACCTTAAAAAGGTTAAGCATAAGAAAAAAGCTCCGCATCTTACCGAAGTGTGCAAGCTTGTTGACATCGAGCATGTGCGTCACCGTATAATCGGTAACTTGTCTAAAGGATATAAGCAGCGTGTAGGTATCGCTCAGGCACTTATCGGCGACCCGGATGTTCTTATCTTAGACGAGCCTACCGTCGGTCTTGACCCGAATCAGATTATCGAAATTCGTGATATGATTAAGAGCCTCGGTAGGGCAAGAACAATTATTCTTTCAACTCATATCTTACCTGAAGTAAGTGCTGTTTGCGAACGCGTTATCGTTATTAATAAGGGTCAGATTGTTGCCGACGGCTCAGCTGATCAGCTCGTTGCGGAAACAACGGGTGAGGTTCGCTTTAATGCACGAATTGAAGGATTTAAGGATAACGTTCTGTCAACTCTTATGAGCATTGAGGGTGTTATTGATGCCAAGGTGGTTAAATCTGCTGAGGCAGGAAGTAACGACTATGTAATCACTGCTGAAAATGAAGATGTAAGAAAGAAAATCTTCTTTAAGCTTGCTGAATGTGAATTTGCTATTTTAAGTATTCAGAAAGATACCGCAACGCTTGAGGATGTATTTACATCCCTTACAATCAACAATAAAAAGCTTATATTCAATGAGGAGGGTGAAGAATAATGAGTGCGATTTTTAAGCGCGAGCTTCGCGCATACTTCACCGGTCCTATCGGATATATTTTTATTGCTATTTTTCTTTTCCTTGCTAACGGAAGCTTTTGTCTTGATAGTCTTACGCAGTATAAGAGCGATATTTCTGCTGTTTTTGAGAATATGGTGCTCATTTTTATAATTCTCATTCCGCTTATGACAATGCGTCTTTGGAGCGAGGAGAAGAGACAGAAGACAGATCAGCTTCTTTTAACCGCGCCCGTGTCTACAACGGGTGTCGTACTCGGCAAGTTCTTTGCTGCACTTTGTGTTGTTCTTATTGCGCTTGTGCTAACTCTTGTTTATCCGATACTTGTTTCTTGGAAGGGTACATTAGACACAAGTAAAACAATAGGAAATTACATTGGTGTTATTTTAGTCGCTGCGTCTTATATTTCAATCAGTCTCTTTATTTCTTCTCTTACAAAGAGTCAGATTTTAAGCGCGATTGGTTCAATTCTTATTCTTGTTGTATTCTATATAATGCATGTGCTTGTGTATTCCGGAGTAACCACATCTCCGATAATAGCTGCAATACTCAGCTTCTTTGCGATGTCAGCGCGTTTTGTTAACTTGTCTCGCGGAATATTGGCTCTTTCTGATATTCTTTACTTTATAAGCCTTACTGTTATTTTCATTTTCCTTACATCAAGGGTAATTGAAAAACAGCGCTGGAGCTAAGGAGGGTGCATTATGAAAATAAATAAGAAAAAAATTCAATATGCATCTGTTTCAACGGTTTTTATTGCGCTTTTCTGCGTAATTATTCTGTTATTTAATGCGCTTGTAAGCTTTTTAACAAACAGATTTTCTCTAAAGCTTGACCTTACTGCAAGTGGAGAGTATTCCCTTGATGAAAAGAGTGTGCAATTACTTTCAGAACTTGAGGAGGAAATTACCGTTTATGTTATGGATTCCGAAGCCAGGGTTACGCGAAGCGAGATTTCAAACCAAATGATAGAAACTCTCCGTCGCTACAACACAGCTTCAGGCGGCAAGGTGAAGTATGAATTTATTGACCCGAACCAGAATCCGAAGTTCTTTGACGATTATCCTCTTGCAAAGGCAAGCGGCGAAGGAAGTGAGTCGGCATTCTTTATTGTTTCCGGAGCAAGACGATACAAGCCGATTATGTATAAGGATATGTTCCGCGTAAGTAATTCTTCAAGTGATCCGGATATTTATTATCTTACCGAGTCATCACTTTCCAGCGCAATTACTTATGTTACTTCCGCAAAGGTTTCTAAGTTTGCGAAGGTTTCCGGTCATAACGAAAGTGATGTAACCGGATTTGAAGACATTTTAATCGGCAATAATATAGAAATTTCAAACATCAATTTAAGCAGTGAAGATATCGCTGATGATGTTAATAATATCATTATTGGTGCACCGCAGGTTGACTTT
>JAZPZP010000084.1:0-25843 GCA_045544695.1 Eubacteriales bacterium
TCCCTCTCAAGTATCGGTCGGAACTTTAGTATATCATACCATTTCCTTCTTGTCAACACTTTTTTTGGAATTTTTTTCGAGTTTTTTCGCACCGCCCTCGGGGCTACCCCCGCGCGACAGCTTATCTAATATATCACATACTACACCCCCTTGTCAACACCTTTTTTTAACTTTTTTAAAAAATTTTTTTGTGTTATAGTTTCTTCCTATATTATATATCTAATATTGCATTTTCTATTCATCTTTGTTATACTTGTTTTAATAAATGTACAGGAGAAACTACTATGCCTATTAAAATTCCCAACAGACTTCCTGCGCGCAAAGTTCTTGAAAGCGAAAACATCTTCGTTATGACTGAGCGCCGCGCTCTTCATCAGGACATTCGTCCGCTTAAAATTTTAATACTCAACCTTATGCCGACAAAGATTACAACCGAGACGCAGCTCATGCGCTGTCTGTCAAACACACCGTTGCAGATTGAAATTGATTTACTTCAGACCGCTACTCATGTTTCAAAGAACACATCAGAGGATCATCTTCGTTCATTCTACCGAAGCTTTGAAGACATCAAGAGCGAACGCTATGACGGTATGATTATCACCGGTGCGCCGGTTGAGAATATGGACTTTGAAGAAGTTGACTATTGGCCGGAGCTTAGAAAGATTATGGATTGGAGCAAAACCAACGTCCATTCCACCCTGCACATCTGCTGGGGCGCGCAGGCGGCGCTTTATTATTACTACGGAATTCCGAAGCACGCGCTTGATAAGAAAATGTTTGGCATTTTCGACCACAAGCTTTGCGACCGATCTGAGCCGTTGGTACGCGGTTTTAACGACATTTTCTCCGCGCCGCATTCGCGCCACACAGCAAACAACATCGAAGACATCGTAAACAACAAGCACTTAAAGCTGCTTGCCGTTTCCGACGAAGCAGGTCCTTATCTCGCTATATCAAAAGACGGACGCAGGATTTTCCTCACCGGACATCCGGAATATGACGCAGACACGCTTGCAGGCGAATATTTCAGAGATGTAAACAAAGGCCTTGAAATTGATATTCCGAAAAATTATTTTGAAGACGATGACCCGTCAAAGCCGCCGGTTGTTTCCTGGCGCGCGCACGCAAATCTTTTATATACCAACTGGCTTAATTATTATGTATACCAGACCACCCCATATGATTTAAATGAGGTATAAGAAAAACCCACCGTTTAAAACGGTGGGTTTTTGGCACCCCCTGCGAGAATCGAACTCACAACTAACCCTTAGGAGGGGTTTATTATATCCATTTAACTAAGGAGGCAGATGCCATCTAATATTTTATTACACCTTCACGTTTATGTCAATCTATAAAACTTTTTTGTAAATAAATGTGCAAAAATATTTATTCTTTAATTCTTTTGTGTTATACTTATATTAGATTATTATCGGAAGTGAGGTTGTAAGTTATGAAAAAGGCAATCACCGTAACTGTTGGCGGAAACGAATATCGTTTGGTTTCATCCGAAAACGAGGAGTACACAAGAAAGGTTGCAGCGCATGTCGATTCTAAAATCGCCGAGATTTTACACGGTTCAAATTTCTCAATTATTGACGCTGCAGTTTTAGCCGGCATCAACATTGCCGACGAATATTACAAGGTTCTGGATACGGCCGACAATCTCCGTACCCAGCTCAAGGATTATCTTGAAGAATCCGGCAGAATGAAAATGGAGCTTGCCGAGCTTCGCCGCGAAGTCGACCGCCTTAAGAAATAATGAGTAAAATTGAACTTCTTGCCCCTGCCGGCAGTATGGAGGCAGCTATTGCTGCCGTACGCTCAGGTGCTGATGCAATTTATCTCGGCTTTGGGGATTTCAATGCGCGCCGCAATGCAAAAAACTTCTCGCCCGAAGAAATGCGAGAGGTTATATCGTTCTGCCGTGCGCGCGGTGTCAAAACTCATATTACGCTCAACACACTTTTAAACGACCGTGAGCTTTTGTCACTTGAAAAAACAATAAAAATTATAAACGAGGCATCGCCCGACGCGGTTATTATAGCTGACCTCGGCGTCGCAAGGGTGTTTTCTTCGCTTGCGCCCGACATTCCGATGCACGCATCCACTCAGCTTACCGTACATAATATTGAAGGTGCGCGCGCTGCTAAGCGTCTCGGCTTTTCACGAGTCGTTCTCTCGCGCGAGCTCAGCTGCGATGCAATACGCGAAATCACGCAGAGTGTCGACATTGAAACCGAGGTTTTTGGCCACGGCGCGCTTTGTATGTGCTACTCTGGTCAGTGCTATATGAGCGCGTTTATCGGCAAGCGTAGCGGTAACCGCGGTCTTTGCGCTCAGCCTTGTCGCCTTCCATACAAAATTGACGGCGGCAAAGCGAGCTATCCGCTAAGCCTTAAGGATTTATGCCTCGCGAACTATCTTACAACTCTTGAAGAAATAGGTGTAACAAGCCTTAAAATAGAAGGGCGAATGAAGCGCCCTGAATATGTCGCGGTCGTGTGCGATATTTATTCACGCTTACTTCGTGAGCGACGCACTCCAAATGAGGACGAGTTTTCTGCTCTGCGAGAGATTTTCTCTCGCGACGGCTTTACCGATGGGTATTTTAATAATAAGCATGGTGCCGATATGTTTGGTACGCGCTCAAACGACGCTACAAATCCCGCAATTTACAAAAACGCAGAGCGTTTATATTCTTCTGAAAAGCAAACCGTTCCGGTTGACTTTTCCTGCAAAATAGAGAGAAATTCTCCAATTTCGCTTAATGTCAGCGACAGTTCAGGGAATAATGTCTATATTGAAGGCGCAATTCCCGAAGACGCAAAAACGCGCGCAATCGACAGTGCAACTGTAACTGAAAAGCTCTCGAAAACAGGAGGAACTCCGTTTTTTGCAGACAACATCACCGTTTTTATTGACGATAATTTATCCGTTCCGGTTTCGGCGATAAACAATCTTCGTCGCGACGCGCTTGAAAAATTGCTCGCTTTGCGCGCTAAAGCTCCCGTTAACTCTTTAGGAGAGCTTTCTCCGCTCAGTGTTATAAAAAATGAAAGCATCTCTCCTGCTACCGTTATTTCTCTTATGAAAAAGGAGCAGATAACGCCCGAACTTTTAAAATTACCGATTGAGCGAATTTACCTGCCAATTGATGAAATTTTTGAGTGCTCTATCCCGCTCGGCGTTCAGCTTCCGCAAATAATATGGGATGATGAGTGGGATTCTCTCATAGTTAAACTCAAAAAAGCTTATGAGGGCGGTGTAACTCATGCGCTCGTTTCAAATGTCGGACACATAGCACCTCTTAAAGCACTCGGCTTTACCGTCGAGGGCGATATTGCTCTCAATGTTTTCAATTCACATACATTGCACGAATACAAAAATCTTGGAATATCTTGTGCTACGCTGTCGCCCGAGCTCAAATTTGCTCAGATTCGCGACATTAAAAAATGTATTCCGACTGAAATCGTCGCCTACGGCCACCTTCCGCTTATGATTACGGAAAACTGCGCTATATTAAGTGACGGCAAGTGCAAAGGCAACGGCATTCACACTCTCACCGACAGATACGGCGCTATTTTCCCCGTAATTTGCCTTCCGCGATGCAGAAATCTTATTTTAAATCCGGATGTTTTATATCTCGCGGACAAGAAATCCGATATATGTTCGCTTGGTCTATCCCGGCTTCGCCTTTTATTTACAACCGAAAATTGCGAAGAAGTCCTCAAAATTACGCGCGACTACATTTTTGGTGCAAACGATGCTCCGTCAAAATTAACCCGTGGCCTCTATCGCCGCGGTGTAGAGTAGGTGTTTTTATGGAAAAGCTTCAGATTAAAATATTGAACGACAAGATTAACCTTCCCGAATACGCAACAGATGGCTCTGCGGGAATGGATTTATGCGCCGCAATAGATGAAATTCTCGAAATTGCGCCGGGCGAAACGGTAAGGATTCCGACCGGAATTGCAATTGCTCTCCCCGACGCTTTTCACGTAGCTTTAATTTGCGCGCGTAGCGGTCTTTCCTTCCGCCACGGAATAACTCTCGCAAACGGCGTTGGCGTTATCGACAGCGACTATCGCGGTGAAATTCAAGTCGGCCTCTTCAATCAATCTGACCGCGCTTACGCAATAGAGCCCAATGAGCGCATTGCGCAGATGCTTATTATGCCAGTTTGCAAGCCGTCTCTTGAGATTTGCGACGAGCTTTCGGATACCGCACGCGGAAGCGGTGGCTTCGGCTCGACAGGAAGAGGTTAACATTTATGCCAAAGGTTATTTTAGCATCAAAATCCCCTCGCAGACGCGAGCTTTTAAGCGTTTTGTTTGAAAATTTTGACATAAAGGTATCGGATGCTGACGAAACTTTGCCGAACAATCTTTCACCTGCAGAGTGTGCTTCAGAAATTGCTTATCGAAAGCTTTGTGATATAAAATCAAAATTTGACGATGCCCTTATTATCGCAGCAGATACTATAGTTGTACTTGATGATAAAATTTTAGGAAAGCCTAAAGACGAGAAGGATGCATTCGATATGCTCTCCTCGCTCTCGGGGCGTACACATACTGTTTACACAGGTGTTGCCCTTTCTTATAAGGATAAATTCGTTCGCTTTACCGAGGGTACTTTGGTTTCATTCCGCTCACTTTCGCCCGATACCATCCGCGCTTATATTAACACAAAAGAGCCGATGGATAAGGCGGGTGCTTACGGAATCCAAAATAAAGGCGCATTATTTGTTGAAAAAATCGAAGGCGATTATTTTAATGTTGTAGGGTTGCCTATTTGCCGTCTTGCAACCGAAATTGAAAAACTCGGATTTTCTGTTTTATAGGTGATTTTATGAAAAGCTTTTTCTCTCGCAGCTGGCTTACAATACTTCTTGTAGCGGTGCTTTTGTCCCTTATTATGGGCATTTGCTCCGCTCTTTCTGCCGGCCGCATTTCGCCTGTGTCTAATCTTATAAACATACTCGCAACACCGATACAGAAAGGAATTTCTTTCGTCGGCAACGGAATCGATAATTACTTTGAAAAGCTCTCCGACTACGAAAAATTAGAAAAAGAAAATCGTGAGCTTCGCTCAAGACTTTCTACCGTCGAAGAAAAACTTCGTGCCTCGGAAAAAGCGCTTCTTGAAAACGAGCAGCTTCGCGCAGCGCTCGATATGAAATTAAAAAATCAGAGTTTTGAGTTTGAGTCCGCCGAGATTATAGCACGCGGCGACAATAACCTGAGCACTACTTTCACGCTCGATAAAGGCTCGCTTTCAGGTGTTGCCGTAAATAACTGCGTTGTTACCGAGAGCGGTATGGTTGGGTATGTCAGCGAGGTCGGAATCAATTGGTGCATTGTTACAACCGTAATTGATACCGGAATGGAGGCTGCTGCCATTGTTTCACGCACTCGCGAGGTAGCGAGTGCCGAAGGAGATTATGAGCTTATGCAGGATGGTAAGTTCAAGCTTTCTTATCTCGAAAAGGATACCGCTATCGTGCGCGGTGATACAATCGAAACCTCAGGATTTGGCGGTCTTTTTCCTAAGGGAATACTCATCGGCCGTGTCGAAGAAATCAAGAGCGAGGCGCACGGTATTACGAAATATGCAATTCTTTCACCCGTTGTCGATTTGTCCGATGTTGACTCTGTTCTCATCATTAAATCGTTTGTGCAGACGGAATAAGAGGTGCGTTTATGGAAAAAAAGATTTTTCGCAACAAATGGGTGCTTTATTCTGCACTCCTTTTTGTCGTTATGGTGCTTGAAACAACTATATTGCCGCGCATAAAAATTTTCGGTGCGGCTCCCACGCATCTACTCCCATATGCAGTCTGCGTAATAGCTATGCTTGAGGGAGCGCTTGGCGGTGCACTTTCCGGTCTGATCGCAGGAATAATAAGCGACACGCTTCTCGTTACTCCCGACGGGTTTTATACACTTACTTATGTCATTTGCGGAATTGCAGTTGCATTTTTTTCAACTATAGTTTTCTGGCGCAATTTTCCCGTTACCCTTCTGTATTTTTTCGCTTTTATTTTACTGACAAGAATTATTTATTTTACGATATTCTTTTTAATTTTCGGAAAGAGTAATATTCTTCCGTTCTTGCTCTCACTTCCGGCTGAATTTCTCGCAAGTGCAATTTTTTCACCGCTTATTTACTTCTGCATTTACAGAATTGCGAAAAATTCCGGCCTTGACGAGGAGGAATTACAATGAATCTCGGATCATTTTTTAAGCGCTCTGCTTTTATCGTATCCGTCCTTTTTCTTTTTCTCCTTGTCTTTGCAGGGCGTCTTTTTAATCTGCAAATAGTAAACGGAGACGATTATCTCGCACAAAGTCAAAAAAAGCTTTCGCGCTCGGTCACGGTCAAAGCTCCGCGTGGCGATATCTTAGACCGTTACGGCAGACCGCTTGTAACCAACCGCTCCTGCTTTAATATCGAAATTGACGGCGGTGCATGGAAGACGGCAGATAAGAATAATATTCTTTTAACCCTGACCTCAATTTGTGATCAGCACGGTCAAGAGCATCAGGACTCGCTTCCGATAACCAATACAGAGCCGTTTAATTACACCTATGATATTGAAGAAAACGCAAAAAGCAAGAATACCGTTTTAAAGTATCTTGAAAAGAACGATTGGAACGAAAGCTCATCGGCAGGGGAGCTTATAAATTTAATATGCGAAGAATACGAAGTACCAAATACTTTAAGTTCTAAGGAAAAGCGTATCCTTGCAGGCATCTATTACGAAATGGAGCAAACAGGCTTTAATTCCCGCTCCTCTTTCCTATTTGCTGAGGATGCAGCAGTTGAGCTTGTTACCGAGATTAAAGAAAGGGCGCGCGAGTTTCCATGTGTTATGATTGAGGTCGACTCCGTGCGCGAATATCAGACTCCATATGCCGCCCACCTTTTAGGTCATGTCGGCCAGATTTATAAAGAAGAATACGACATATTAAAGCAAAAGGGTTATAAGATGAACGACATCGTCGGTAAAGCGGGAATGGAGCGTATTCTTGAGGATTACCTGCGCGGAACTGATGGTTCACGCGCGGTCGAAACGACAGAGAGCGGTAAAATTACCGGTGTCTTGAACTCAAAGAATCCAATTCCGGGCAACAGCTGTGTGCTTACAATCGATGTCCGTCTTCAGGAAGCGGCAGAAAAATCTCTTGCCGCAATCGTCCCGAAGCTTCGCGCAGAGGGCGTTTTGAACTCGCGTTGGGGTGGTATTAACGCGAAGGGTGCTGCTCTCGTTGCGCTCGATGTGCGAAACGGAGATGTTTTAGCACTCGCATCTTATCCAACTTTTCCGCTCGCGGATTACAGCAAAAACTATAACGCTATGTTAAACGACCCTCTGCGTCCGATGTTTAACCGCGCAATCGGCGGCCTTTATCCGCCGGGCTCAACCTTTAAAATGGTAACCAGCATTGCGGCACTTGAGAGCGGTACAATAAACAAAAATACCCTTATCGACGCTCAGGGAATTTATACCTACTACGCGCCAAGCTATTCTCCGATGTGTGATGTTTACAAAAGCTACGGCCGCGTTCACGGCAACATCAATGTCGAGCAGGCTCTCCAGGTTTCCTGTAACTATTTCTATTACGATGTAGGAAGAATTATGGGAATTGACACGCTTGCAAGCTATGCCGAACAATTAGGCTTTGGAAAGAAAACGAACATTGAAATTTCGGGTGAGCAGTCCGGTCAGATTGCAAGTCGTGAGCTTGCAGAAAAGAAAGGTCAGATATGGTATCCGGGTCAGACTCTTGCCGCGGCAATCGGTCAGTCTGATACCCTGGTAACTCCAATTCAGCTCGCAAACTATGTCGCAACGCTTTGCAACGGCGGAACGCAGTACACTCCGCATCTTTTAAAGAGCGTTAAAAACCCGCTTGATAACACCTCTATCTATGAACAGGAGGCTGAGATTTCCTCCAAAGTGAATTTTGACAAGAAAAATCTTAACACCGTTTTAAGCGGCATGCAGATGGTCGCTATGGAGGAAGGCGGTAGTGCCTACGCGGTATTTAAAGATTACAAGGTTCGTGTCGGTGCAAAAACAGGCTCCGCTCAAGCTCCCGGTGGTTCACATGCGCTTTTCGTTGCCTACGCACCTGCCGACAATCCTGAAATCGCAGTTGCAATAGTCGTGGAAAACGGCGGTCAGGGCAGCCGAATTGCATCTGTTGCACGCGATGTGTTTGATGTATACTTCTCAAGTGATTTCGATTTGGCTACGCGCACACGCGAAAATTCCCTTTTAAAGTAAATTTTCAAAAGCACTTGAATTTAGCGTAATATCATTGTAAAATAAGATAAGATTATTGAGGAAAAGGAGGAGCTTATATGGCAACAGTAATTTGCGTTGCATCCGGTAAAGGCGGAACGGGTAAAACTTCTGTATCTGCCGGTATTTCCTCCTGTCTTGCAGGGCTCGGCTACAAGGTCTGCGCGCTTGATGCAGATGTCGGGCTCAGAAATTTAGACTTGGCTCTCGGTCTTAATGAGCGTGCGATTTTTGACTTCAGCGATGTCATTATGGATAGAACAACCCTGAGTAACGCGCTCGTTTCGCATCCGGAAATTATGAATTTATCTCTTCTTGCCGCACCTTTTGGTATTACAGAAGAAATAACAAAAGAGCAAATGGCAGCTCTTGTTAATGATCTTTCTTCAAAATTTGATTATTGCATTATCGACTGTCCTGCAGGAATCGGCACCTGGCTTGATACAATCGCGTCTCTTTGCGACCGTGCAATTGTAGTTGCAACGCCGGATAACGCAAGCCTGCGCGATGCAAGTATTACAAGAAAGTCGATTAAAGCAAGTGGCGTTAACGATATTCGTCTTGTTATAAACCGAGTGAGACCTAAGCTTATTAATAAAATGCGTGCGGTTAATCTTGACGATGCAATTGATATCACAGGCATTCAGCTTCTCGGTGTTGTTCCCGAGGACCAGACTGTTATTTCCTGTGCTAACCGCGGCGAGCCGGTCGTTTTTCATATGAAATCGCTTGCGGCTCGCGCATTCAGAAATATCACTCGCCGCCTTCTCGGTGAGCGAATTTCAATTATGAAGCTACCAAGAAAAATTATTTAATTTGCAAGGGGGTTAATTTATGAATGTCGCAATAATTGCACATGACAAGAAAAAAGAGCTTATGGTGCAGTTCTGCATAGCATACTGCGGAATTTTATCAAAGCATAACATTTGCGGAACAGGCACTACAAGTAAGCTTGTAAGCGAAGCGACAGGGCTTGAAATAAAACGATTTCTCTCAGGTCCGCAGGGCGGTGACCAACAAATCGGTGCGCGCATTGCATATAACGAAATTGACCTCGTTTTATTCTTCCGTGATCCGCTTACCGCCATGCCGCACGAGCCCGATGTTCAGGCTTTGATGAGACTATGCGATGTTCACAACGTCCCGATTGCAACAAATGTTGCTACCGCCGAGATTTTAGTTCGCGGTCTTGATCGCGGAGATTTTGACTGGCGCGATATTGTAAATCCCAAAAACAATGATTAAAAAAACTCCCCATCGACGATGGGGAGTTTTTATTGCTTTTTAGTAGTTTGCAATGAGCGAATACTCAATAAGCAAGTTGTAAATAAGCTGTGACATCTCTGCGCGTGTTAGGTTGTCAAGCGGGTTTAAATATCCCTTGTCATCTCCCTTGACAACACCAGCCGATACGCATTTCGCCATATCTACCTTAGCCCAGTTAGCAACCTTTTTAGCATCCTTGAATTTAGCAAGAATACTCTCTGCCTGAGCAGTTGTCATATTGCTGTTTTCCGTACTTCCAAGATACTTCATAACGCGTGACATAATTGCCATAACCTCCTGACGGGTAATGTTCCTGTCAGGTTTAAATGTGCTGTCGTCATAACCGCGAATAATGTCCGCCTCGCTTGCAATACTTGTTGACGGGAAGTACCAGTCGGTAAGTGTAACATCAAGGAACTTGCTCGAGCCGCTCTTATCTGTAAGAATTCCAAGCGCACGAGTTACCATCTCTGAAACCTCGGCACGGCTTATCGGATCATTTGCGCGGAATGCTCCTGCATTTGCGTTCTGTAAAATCATACGGGATGCGAGTGTATTAACCGCATTCTGTGCCCAGGTCGGGGTGTCGGTAAAGAAGCGATTTGCAGAAATAACACCGTATACACCGCTGTTTTTAACCTTAGCTTCGAGATAATATCCGCCCTGGCCGTTTGACATAATCTTTGTCGGTACCGGGTTAACCTTGCCCGATGCCTCGATGCGTACGACGGTTAAGTTTCTGTTCTGAACCTGACTCGGCTTAACCTTGAATCTTCTCGGTACATAGTTATCATACTTTGTAATTGCGTAATTCTTTGCACCATAGCTATAAGTTACTGACATTTCTGTCGGCTGGGTGAGAATTGTAAATGTTTTCTGAGTCGCCTTGGATGTAAAGTTTGTTGTATACGGAGTCTCAACGCGGCTGATTCCAACCTCAAGAACAACGCTCTGCGCGCCGCTGCTTGCAAGACCGAAACTTGTAAGCGCCTTGTCAAGGCCTATATCCTCCGGGGTAAATACCTGAGAATTTTCAGCGCAAGTCACGGTTATCGTAAAGCCCTTATTGATAAGCTGCTGAAGAGCGGCACCGTTGATTCGCATTTTGCCGCCGTAAGCATAATCCGGAAGAACAACCTCGAAGGTCTTCAGTCCGGTATATGTCGCAAGATTAGAAGCGAGCTTATTTGAGTTAATTGTAAGAGTATAAATTTTATTTCCGTTTGCATCGTTTATAACTTCCTCGTCTCCGAGCATAATCTTATTGCTTCCGAGAATTGTCTGAACTGTAGAAGAAGTCTGACCGAGCGGATTTGTTATAATCTCCTCATTGACCGTGTTTCCATCATTATCCTGAAGTGCGCCCGGTAAGATTTTAACTCTTGCTTCCGGATTTGTAAGCGCTCTGTCAAAGGTGATGCTGAACACGCCATCACTTAAAAATTCGATTCTGCAATCGTCTGATAACTCTTCAAAATTCTCGCCGTCATAAGCTACGCGAAGCATATATTTAAGGCTCGCGATTGACGCCATGTTATTATAAATTTTTCTAAGGAAGTTGAAAGTAACCGTTCTCTTATCTGCAGACAATTCAACGCCGGTATCCGGATCAAATACGCTCTGACTGTTGCTGTATGACGGTCCCGTTGTTACAACATTGTTCATTATCGCGCCGTAGCTGTCCTTAAGCGCATATTTGCTTATGCGAATGATATCTGTCTTTCCGAGTGCTCTCTGGAATCTGATTCTGAGCGTTCTTCCGCTTATACTGATTGAGTCATAGTCGGTAAGATTCTCATATGAGCTTCCTTTTCCTGTTCTCATAACTGAAATTTCCTGCTTCAGTGAATCGAGATCCTCATCATACGGGTAGTTGCTGAGAATATAGCGGTCAAATATGATGTCCGCAACCGTCATATCATCACTCATAGCGATATCATATTCAAAGGTGTCATAGCTTTCTGCGCTGAGATCAACATAATCTGTTGTCTGAGCAACCGTCTGAATATTGTTGTTTTCACCCTTGATTACGCCACTCGACACGCGGAATCTGTTGTATTCGCCGGAAAGGCCCTGCTCAAGTGTAATGGCAATTGTGTTACCGTTTATAATTTCAACAGTGTCGTATTTTGAAAGCAATGTAAACTCTGCGTTATTTCTTGAAATGAGCACACCCTTTGTGAGTGTATAGCTTGAAGTTGCAAGAATATTTGCATTAAACTTAATCTGCACCTGCTTTGTGGATTTATTATAGCTGACGCTGGAATAGCTCGGAGCATTATATGCAAGGTCTGCCATATTTATCCACGGGCTGTAAAGCTCGGTTGTAGCAACATCGCCGTTTACACTCGCAACTGCATTTGCAAGAATTTTAATTCTGTTGTTGTTTCCTTCAATCGGATAATAAAGCTTAAAGTGCATTTTATTGCCATCAATTGTGATTTTATCGTTTATATCAAGCGGATAATATGCCTGGCCTTCGCGTGAAATAAAGATATTGCGGAAGATATCACTATTGATAGCTTTGTCGGTAAATTTAATGTTGGTGTTAAAAGTAAGAGTAAACTCATCACCGTCAGGTGTAAGGCCGACGCTTGCATTCTGGTTTATTTCAGGAATTGTAACCGTAGCATCAAGCTTTTCAGTAACAAGATCTTCTATATTAAGGTTACCGTTTGACTTTTTAGCAATTGAACCTGCTGAAATTTTGAATCTCGAATTGCTTCCGGAAAGTGCGTTTGAAAGATTAACTTTAATTGATCTCGAAGATGTATTGATTGTAATCTTGTCAGCCGGAATCTGCTCACTGAATGAGCCTGTTCCATTCCTGTCAAGAAGAACTTCACCATTCTGCATATATGTTGTGCCGAGCGCACTTTCTATCTCACAGTCAAAATATATTGTTACAACACGACGGGAAGAATCCACATTTACCGAATTAGCGGCAAGATTCGGGCCGGATGCATCAATCTTCTGCGAATAAGCATTGATAGTCTGCCCGTCAAAAGCTCCGGTCTCAATCATAATATAGTTTTCTTCAGCCGTGAGCGGAGAGGTCAGACTGACGGTAATTTTACTTCCGTCAAGAGAAGCCGAGCTACCAAACGGCAAGGAGTTATACGAGCCGCTTGATCCGCGCTTTAAGTATATCTTTGAAGCGAGGTCAACCCCACTTAAAAGTGTGACGCTGTTTGACAGTGTCATCTCAATCTTATTGCGTGCAGGGTTAAGTGCCACGGCACTTATCTGCGGGTTAACAGCAAGAGACGGGACAGCAAAAGACATAAGTATTGCAAGTACAAGCGCAAGACTTACCACACCCTTGATACCCCTTTTAAAAAACATTGTTTTCATAACGCATATCTCCTTGTCCTTGTATTTTAGATAAAATACTACCACTATATATATGATATTTTATATTCGTTAAATTGTCAATTGTTATTGATTATTTTTTTAATATTTACTATAAATTTTACAAAAAATTTTATGTTGCACTGCTATTTTCATCGTGGTATAATTCTAATATAGTTATACACTTGAAAGGAGTATAAAATTACTATGAAAAGAACAAATAGACTTATCTCGCTTTTTCTTGCGATGCTTATGCTCTTCGCATTAAGCGGAGTTGCTTTTGCTGACGGTTCCAACTATACGGTCAGTATTTCACCAAGTGTCGGCGGTACGGCATCTGCCTCCGTCTCTTCTTGCCCGGAAGGTACTATCGTATTGCTTACTGCCACACCTGCAAGCGGATACAAGTTTGCTAACTGGACGGTTGGCGGTGCAGTTGTAAACGACCACTCCCGTGCAAGCACGAGCTTTACTATGCCGAAAGGCAATGTTACGGTTGTAGCAAACTTTGTTAAGGTGCAAAACGTTACCATTGCAATTAACGGCGGCGGTACAGCTGATTACACTCCGAAAAACCCCGGAGCCGGTGATATCGTAACAATTACCGCAACCCCTCTTGACGGATATTCTTTCTATGCGTGGTCAACCTCTTCACCGGTTGCCCTTACTTCTCTCGAATATTTTGAAACAAGCTTTGTTATGCCGGCAAATGATGTTTCCCTCACCGCAACCTTCGTTGTTGATGACGGTAGCGGAGATGTTTCAACAATCGCTCCCGCTCCCGAAAGCAATTCAACATTTTCCGATGTAAATACAAGTGATTGGTTCTACAACGATGTTACCTATGTTTACACAAAGGGTCTTATGAACGGAACAAGCGGTAAACTCTTCTCCCCGAAGGCAACGCTTACGCGTTCAATGCTGGTAACCGTTCTCTATCGTCTTGAGGGTTCACCCTCAGTTTCCGGTGCATCCGGCTTTGCCGATGTTCCGGCAAGTAGCTGGTATGCAAATGCAGTTACCTGGGCAAAGAACAACAGCATTGTAAACGGTGTGTCCGCAAGTAGCTTCGCGCCAAATGTTTCCATTTCCCGCGAGCAGATCGCAACAATTCTCCACCGCTACGCTCAGTATAAGTACTATGACCTTTCAGCAGGAAAAGAGCCAAATATTATGACATATGAGGATTTCTCATACTTAAGCTCTTATGCCTACGACGGTCTTGCATGGGCTTGCAGCAACGGTATTGTTACCGGAAACAACGGCCGTCTCTTACCGCAGAACAATGCAACAAGAGCTGAAATTGCTGCAATTCTCCATCGCTTCTGCGATAAATACGGAATATAACTTTACACAAAATAAAAGGCTGAAGGAAAATCCTTCAGCCTTTTTATTTGATTTCGTCCGGTAGGCATATAAAATTCATAATTTACTGATTTTATTCCCACTCAAAATCAGAGCTATGCGTATCTTCGTCAATTTCAATCGTCCATTTTTCGCTACCTAACTCATAATAATCTCCGTATTTGTCGTAGGCTCGCACTGTACCTTTTACCTCCCAGCCTTCGCTGGTTCGTGTAATTGAACCTATATCATATCTTGTATTCTCGACAGACAAATCATCTGCGCACCATAAATTGCTCATTACTAAATACAATTCTTGCACTACAATTGCGTCAATTTGGTCGTTGGTTAACTCCTTCTTGTTGCTTTCTTGCGAACTATATTCTTCGTTTTTAATTTCTGGACTAACCTCAACTTCTTCACTTTTACATCCGCCGAACATACTCAAACAAATCAATAAACAAAAAATAAAACTTATTTTTTTCATTTCTTTCTACCCCTTTAATGTTTAATTTCTTCTACTTGAATCGCAACTTCACATAATTTTCTTACTGTTGCTACAAATGATGACGACCCGTGAGCTTTTTTATAATTTTCTATTTGCTCAATTAACTCTTTATTGTCATCCTTAAATACAATATGCTTTGACACAATCCTCACCTCCGTCTTCATCATAACATAATTCCCAAAATTACGCAAGTGCGTATACGCAATTGCGTAAAATTTTTTAGAATATCTTTGGAGGTGTTCTGAAAAATGGATATAAAAGATGTTATTGTCAATCGGTTTAACGAGCTTTGCGCAGAGAAAAAAATAAAAATAAACGAGCTTGCAAATATATCGGGTGTTACGCCGTCCACCGCATATAGTATGATGGATAAATCCAGACGTGACATTTCAATCAGAACAATTAAAAAATTCTGCGACGGGTTGGAAATTACCTTGGGCGAGTTCTTTTCGACAGAGGATTTCGACAGCTTAGAGCAGGAGATTAAATGATGGCTTTGCCTGAGCGGAAAAATCCGCGCCTAAAAGACTTTGACTATTCTTCACCCGGCGCTTATTTTATAACAATATGTGCTAATAACCGCAGAAAACTGTTTTCCGAAATTGTAGGGGCGATTCACGAATCGCCCCTACAAAGTCACCGCTCTGATATATCAAAGATTATCGAATATTTAAAGATTTGGAATTATATTGACACGAACACCGCACGATGGGAAAAGGATGTATTTTACACAAAATAAAAGGCTGAAGGAAAATCCTTCAGCCTTTTTTATTATTTCATATCAAGAACTATACTCTCGATTGGTGCCTCTTCGGTCGCGGTGGTCGGATCAACATTCGTTGCTCTGACGGTTATCTTAGAAAAGTTCTCCGCAATTTCGGGATATTTCTTTATAAACTCATTCTTTGCGCGGAGCGCGTCTGCACGGAAAGCTTCTGCATTTGTTATGTCTGCATCGGTATGATATAAGAACATCGGGATAATTCCAATGTCTTCGCGGGCAATTCCAACCATATGAACATTACCTGTCGGAAGCTCTACCGGGAAGCTCGTCTCGCCCCATGCACTCATTTCATTCGCATAGTCAAGCATTTCTTCTGTCTTTTCATAATAGTAAAGTCTGCCCGGCTGGCTTAAGTTATACATCATCTGAACATAGATATAAGCGAGCATTTCCTGACCGCTCTCGCGCGCCTCTTTAGACTTTTCATAGTAAAACTCTGCCTTCTCACCGTTGTACGCAAGGTCAGTCGAGTCTATCCATACGATTTTCCATTTGCCCGAAATCTTTGAAAAAAGAAGTGTTATAACCTGCGACACATACTCGTTTTCAGATGCGTAGAGGGCCGCATAAAGCTCATCGCTCGCAGGAGTAAACATAATGTAATCCTTGCTGTCGTCACTCTTCTTTGCTCGAATGGAAACATCGCTCTCGGTAAGACCGTTTAAGTAATATGAGTCATATTTCTTATAATCTGCCATTCCCTCGCCTGCCGCACTTTCGAGAAAAGCTTTTAATGCCTCCTCGGTTATCGGAGTTTCAGGGTCGAGCTGCTCTTTAAGCTCAGCTGTCTCTTTTTCCTTAAGTGCCGTCAAAAAGATTTCTTCAATCTTTTCGATCTCGGTAGCATCCTTTGCTTCAAGCTGAGTTGTGAGTACATAATCTCCAACATCATCTGCTTTAATTTCTGCCTTTGCGCCACAACCTGCCAGAATAAGCAGCGCTAACGCACCTGCTAAAATTCTTTTTATTTTCATCTGCGTCTCCTCCTCTGAGCTCTTCTTGCACGGCGTCTGCGCCATAAATAAATTTCTTTTCTTACATAGATAATAAGAACGAAAAGAGCAAGAATTGCAATTACACTTAATACTATAATTAAAATTACTCTGATAATATCCCAAAGGTTTATCTTCTTAGCGGGCTTTGTTTCAACATCCGTTGCTATTGCCGTTTCCTTTGTGTCAAAGCTTAAAAGGAAAGTTCCAAGCTCCTTTGGTGTGTGCCCTGTATTTTCCGGCAATGTAAAGGTAACCTTTGCTTCTCCGTCTTCGATCTCAACCTTTGAAACGACATCTTCTTTTTTTGCATCCGTCGGTATCAGAACGCTGACCGGTTCATGCAAAGAAACCTTTTCGGTCTTGTTTCCGTTTTCAACTTTTCTGTTCTCGATGTTGTCGTTATTGAGTGTAATTTTCTCAAAATTCTCAAAGCCGTAATCCAAAAGTGCTTTTGTGTCGTCGTATTTATCCATATTATTCGGACACTTCATTACTACCGCAATAAGCGTAACTCCGTCTCGCTCGGCAGCTGTTACAAGAGTATGCTTTGCAACGGTTGTATAGCCGGTCTTTCCGCCGATTATGCCCTCGTAGTAATACTTCTGCTCGAAAATCATGACGTGTTGCTTATTCAAATAACGAACTTCGTCCTGCTTATTTGTCGGCGGCATTTCGTAGCGTCTTTCGCCGAACATTTCGCGCCAGTCCTTATTTTTAAGGCCGTATTTTGTAATCATCGCCATATCATACGCAGTCGTATAATGATTGTCGTCCTTGAGTCCATTTGAATTTGTAAAATTAGTACCAAGCGCACCAAATTCACGGGCTTTCTCGGTCATGAGCTTTGCAAAGCTTTCCATATCGCCCGACACCGCCTCTGCAAGTACGTTGCAGGCATCATTTGCCGAAGCAAGAAGCGATGCATATATCGCTTCCTTAACGGTTATTTCCTCTCCTGTAGTGAGTGCAATGTGCGATGCGTTTCGCGATACCGCGTCCACCGCCTCCTGCGATACAGTGAGCTTTTCATTCAGCTCCAATTCCTCAACCGCAAGAATTGTTGTCATTATTTTTGTTATACTTGCAGGAAACATCTGCTTGTGCATTTCTTTATCGTAAATAACCTGCCCTGTTTCCGCATCAATAAGTACCGCCGTTTCTGCCGTAATTTCAGGTGGCGCAGCAAAAGCCTTAAGAAACATAAGTGACATAACGGCAAGAAGAATCGCAAGAACTTTAATTTTTTTCATTACCCCAAAATCTCCTTCTTGTTTTCTCTATTATTTCCGTTTTTTGCCACGAATATCCTCGCCGATAAAGGAAAGTGTTACATATTCGCCATTAAGTCGCGATGCTAACTGCTCGTTATATTTGCTCTTAATCTCATCAATCGAAAGCTTTGAAATAACAACCGTCTTTTTATTCGCCGTCATACGAGTGGTAATTAAGTTATATATTGTCGCAATCGAGAATGAATTTATATGCTCATCCCCTAAATCATCTATAACCAGAAGTTCGCACGCGCGAAGCTTTTCAAACTTATCTTCGCCCTGCATAAAGCGGCGCTCTTCCATTGCGCGCACGGCATCGAATGCCGTTGTGTATGCTACGGAATGACCCGATGCTGCAACTTCCACCGCAATACAGGAAGCTAAGAAAGTTTTCCCAAGGCCCGTACCGCCGGTTAAAAAAACATTGTCAGACTTTTCACCGAAATGCTTTGCATAATTTACACAATAGTCGAAGTTGGTTTTCATAATATCATACTGCGAAATCGGTGAGCTTCCGCGGTTTTTATTATATAACTCTAAATCAAAAGCATCAAAAGTCTTTTCGCTGACCGCAAATTCATTTGCGATTTTCTTAATAATCGCCGCTTTGTATTCTTTTATGAGACACTCACACGGCTCGCCCGGCGATAAATACCCTGTATCATTACAGGCTTTACAATCATATTTAACATCAAGCGCATCTTTTGAGAATCCGTTAGATAAAAGACTTCTTTCGCGCTCTGCCTGGAGAGACAAATTTTTATCTCTCGTTGCACGCAAAAGCTCTTCGGCTTTATCTTTGTCCCTGAATGTCGCTCTCATAATTTCAAGCGGGGTTTTGCGGAGTTCAATATCTATTTCACGAATGCGCGGAATTTTAGCGTAAATCTCATTTCTGCGAGAATCTGCCTCAATTTCCTTAATATTGATTTTCTCTTCTCTTTCACGCAAAATCGGGCGGAGCACGGTCATATCAAATGTCACTTATCTTCACTTCCCCACTGTTTATTTAATTCATTCAGGCGCTCATAAGCCGCAAGCTGTTCGGCTGATATGTTCTCTTGTCTTTCCTGCTTCTTTTCCTTTTCAATATCTCTTTTCGACTTATAGCCTTTGCTCTCCCAATTTTCGAGCACCTTGTTCATAAATTTCCATTCGAGCTTATTGGTTCTGACAACCGTTATATCGTAAGCTTCCATAATAAGCTCGGCAGAGTAATTTTTTTCTATCCAAGAGTTTATATATCTACTCTCAGTCGGCGAAAGGGCCCTTCCGCCGAGATGCAAAAGACGCGTTAGCTCGGCAATCTTGGTTCCTTTATATTCAAGATTTCTCAAGTATTCCTCTGCCTGCTCGGTGGTTAAAATGCCGAGATTGTGCCAGGTTTTTGCCTGATTTTCTATCGTACGCATCGTTGGTCGACGGCCTTTGCCGTATTTCTTCTCGCTCTCTGTTATACAATATGTTACGATAAGACATATAACCTCTGCAGGAAGTCCGAGCCAGCTGTAAATGCCGAGGAGTGCCTGTGTATCAGCGGTAGATAAAATTTTACCGAGCTTTTGCTGGGTGCTCTCGAGCACAAACTTAAATTTATCATCGCCGTCGATGGCATTTTTTATATCACCTGCTGTATATTCAGGTAATGTATCCGGTCGCTCAAGCACCTTTTCCTGCTTACCCATAACAAGTTTTTTTCTGGTAAGAAGATCAAGCGCCTGCGCTACTTTGTCCTGCGATACTCCGAGGCGCGTATGTGCCGCTCCCATATCAAAGCTTCCGCTGTTCTGAACTAAATATATATATAAGCGGATCGCAACTTCATCGTGTAAATCAAGAAGCGTTTCAGCTGCATCGTTTGCAATGATAACATCTTTTGCTTTAATTAAATTAAGCTTCGCCACATTCGCACCACCTTTCCAAATTTATATTATACATTCTTTTATTTATAATTGCAAATTTATTCTGAAATTGTTATAATAAATTTATAAGGAGGAGTTTATATGAAATCTTTTAACAGTTTGGATGAGCTCCGTGCAGCAGAGGCTGCTCGCGAGCAGATTATTTCCCGTCATCTCGAAAACGGTGTTTGTTTTGCAGACCTTTCTGCCTATATTTCCGAGGATGTTGAAATCGGAGAAGGCACCGTCATTTTATCCGGTGTAGTTCTTACTGCCGGCACCAAAATCGGTAAAGGCTGCGTTATCGGCCCGAACACTATCGTTAATAATGGCATTATCGGTGATAATGTTACATTAAATAATGCTCAAATTTACGATAGTTCTGTAGGAAGCAATACAACCGTCGGTCCGTTTGCCCATATCCGTGCTCATTCACAGGTTGGAGAAAAGTGCCGTATCGGTAATTTCGTTGAACTTAAGAATTCGATTATCAAGAATGGCAGTAAGATGTCACATCTCACTTATATCGGTGATACCGATATGGGATCAAATGTAAATATGGGCTGCGGAACAATTACTGTTAACTATGACGGTGTCGGCAAATACAGAACGGTTATCGGCGACAATGCTTTTGTCGGCTGTAACTCAAACCTTATTGCTCCTGTCAGAATCGGAAATGACACTCTCATCGCTGCAGGTACTACTGTTCACGAAGATGTTCCGGACGGCGCTATGGCAATTTCCCGTCCGCGTCAGACTGTTATCGAGGGGGCAGCTGGCCGTATTTTCGATAAAAAGCGTGCAAATAAGAAATAGGTGAAATAAAATGTCTGTTATGGATTTGTTCCGCTTACTTGAGCGAGAACGAAAAGCTAAAACGCCACTCGGACCGCCTGAGTGGATCATTGCAGGTCTCGGAAATCCAGGCGATAAATATGAACTCACGCGACATAATATCGGTTTTTTAGCGCTCGATACGCTTTCGGGCAAGTTTAACATTCCCGTTAAAAATTTAAAGTTCAAATCCCTTTGTGGTCAGGGCGAAATCAGCGGTCATAATGTTTTACTTCTGAAACCGCAGACCTTTATGAATCTATCGGGTGAGGCGATTTCCGAGGCGGCAAAGTTTTATAAAATTCCGAACGAGAAAATACTAATAATCTACGACGATATTTCTATGGAAACGGGTAAACTCCGAATCCGCGAAAAAGGAAGCGCCGGCGGCCACAACGGTATTAAGGATATAATTTTGCGTACAAATTCCGATGTTTTTCCGCGTATTAAAATCGGAGTAGGTGCGCCACCGCATCCCGATTATGATATTGTCGACTGGGTGCTCGGCACATTTTCCGAGGACGATAAAAAAATCCTCACCCCCGCGATTGACAAGGCGGTTAATGCCGTTTCAGCAATGCTTGAAAAGGGACTTGATGCTGCCAGAGCGAGCATAAACGCATAATCTGAGGTGTAATATGCTTTCTTTATCCACCTTCCTGCAGGGCGCAGGAGAAACAAAAGAAATATTCAAAAAATTATCAGCCGGAGAAAGCCCACTTGTGGTCTCCGGCCTTTCCCATATACATAAGGCGCACTTGATTTCAGCTGTGCGCCGACTCACGAATCGACCTGTTTTCTGTATTTTTGCAGATGATTTTGCCGCAAGAAAAGCTGCATTTGACATTGATATTTTAACGCAAGAAAGAAGCGATGTTCTCCTCACTCGTGAATTTACATTTTATAATGTTGAAAACGCATCGCACGATTGGGAGCATAGCAGAATTTCGACGCTTCACTCGCTTGCAGCCTCTTCCTGCGGCGTAATTTTAACATCACTAAGCGCACTTATGCAGAGAACCCTTCCGCCTGAGCTTCTCACATCTTCCGCGATCACACTAAAGCGCGGAAAAGAATATTCGCTTGATAGCTTAGTTTCTCGCCTTTGTGATTTTGGATATAAGCGCGTTGAGCTAGTCGAGGCTCAGGGACAGTTCGCTGTGCGCGGCGGAATTTTAGACTTTTTCTCCCCATCAATGCTCTCCCCTGTTCGTATTGAATTTTGGGGCGATGAAATTGACTCTATGGGAGAATTTGACTTAGATACCCAGCGAAGAGTTGCGAATATCGACGAAACAACTCTCCTCCCCTCGCTTGAAACCTATTATCCGCAAAGTGAGAGAAATACTCTCTGCGAAAAGCTTTCTTCAATAGATGCTGAGGACACTTTAAAAAATACGATTACCGACGATGTTTCTCGCCTGCGCGAAGGACTTTCGTTCCCCGCGATTGATAAATATTTATCTCTCGTTTATGATAAATTCATCTGCGGAGCAGATTATATTCCGAAAGACGCAATTATTTTCATAGATGATTATTACAAAGTACGCGAGGTGACCGAACGGTACCGCGCGCAATTTGAAGAAGACCTGAAAATTTTAATTGAAAACGGAACTTTGGTGCCCGATTTATGTGAATTCTTAGAAGATTTTGACACTTTATTCGAGCGACTTTTCTCTTTTAACACCTTGTTTTTGGATTCTTTCCTACGCGCATCATATCCGAAAGCTCCGAAGGCGCTCTTTAATATAATGGCAAAACAATTACCGAGCTATGGCGGAAATATTGAAGTCGCCTGCTCGGATATTTCCGCATATCTTGATAATTCTTACCGAATTGTAGTTATGTGCAAAGCAATTGACCACGCAAAAATGTTAAAAGATGCCCTGACGCGCCACGAAATCCCGTCGGGAATAGATTTTTCACTCGAAAAGTTACCGGAACCCGGACAGGTTATTTTAACCTCCGGCAATCTTTCATCCGGCTTTGAATATCCGTCCGAGAACTTTGTTCTCTTCACCGAAGGACAAGTCGTTCAGACCAGCAAAAAGCGCCGCCACACTGACCGCTCAAATCGTCAGAAAATCGCAAGCTATCAGGATTTATCCGTTGGCTGTGTCGTCGTTCACGACTTACACGGTATAGGCCGCTTTGCGGGAATTGAAAAAATCACGGTCGACAAAGTCGAAAAGGACTACATTAAAATTATTTACGCGGGTACGGATACTCTCTATGTGCCGGTAACTCAGCTTGATATGGTTTCAAAATATGTTGGCGGCGGTGACGATGCCCCCGTTAAACTCTCAAAGCTCGGCGGTGGCGACTGGGAGCGTGTAAAGGCACGCGCTAAAGGTGCTGCCCGTGACCTTGCAGAGCAGCTTATCAAATTATATGCAGAGCGCGAAAACACTCCGGGTTTTGCTTTTCAGGCAGATTGCAACTGGCAGAGAGAATTTGAAGACAGCTTTGAATATCGCGAAACTGATGACCAGCTACGCTGCACTAAAGAGATAAAAGAAGATATGCAAAAATCCCGCCCAATGGACAGACTCCTCTGTGGCGATGTCGGCTTTGGTAAAACCGAGGTTGCGATGCGCGCAATTATGAAGTGTATCTTAAGTAATAAACAGGCTGCAATCCTTGTTCCGACAACGGTTTTGGCGCGCCAGCATTTTGTTACTGCAAAGAGGCGATTTGCAAATTATCCGGTTAAAATTGCTCAGCTCTCGCGTTTTTGCACTCCCGCTCAAAATCGCGAGGTGCTGCGCGATTTAAAGGCAGGTAGACTTGATCTCGTTATCGGAACACATAAGCTTTTGCAGAAAAATGTTGAATTTAAAGATTTAGGGCTTCTTATTGTTGATGAGGAACAGCGTTTTGGCGTTGCCCATAAAGAAAGACTTAAAGAAATTTCCAAGAACATCGATGTTTTAACCCTGACAGCAACTCCGATTCCGCGAACGCTCAATATGGCGCTTTCCGGAATCCGCGATATGTCAATCATCGAAGAAGCTCCCCGCAACCGACATCCCGTTCAAACCTATGTTTTTGAGCATGATTGGAATGTAATTGCCGACGCAATCAGACGAGAAATCGCGCGTGGCGGTCAGGTGTATTATATGCACAATCGCGTCGAATCCATTTCCCACGTTGCAGCGCGTCTTCTCAGAATGCTTCCTGACATTTCCGTCGCTGTTGCCCACGGTCAGATGGATGAAAGTGAGCTTTCCGACGTTATGGAGCGAATGTCGGACGGAGAAATTCAGGTTCTCGTCTGCACAACGATTATAGAAACGGGAATTGACATTACAAATGTAAATACACTTATTATTGAGGATGCCGACAAGCTTGGACTTTCTCAGCTCCACCAGCTGAGAGGCCGCGTCGGGCGTTCAGCGCGCCACGCGTATGCCTATTTAACCTACCGCAAGGGCAAAATTTTAACCGATGTCGCAGAGAAACGCCTTTCTGCAATCAGAGAATATGCGGAATTCGGCGCAGGCTTTAAAATTGCAATGCGCGACCTTGAAATCCGCGGTGCCGGAAATATTTTAGGCGCACAGCAGAGTGGTCATATGCTCTCTGTCGGCTATGATATGTACTTAAAATTACTTGACGAGGCGGTAAGCGAAGAGCAGGGTAAGCCCAAAGAGACACGCACCGAATGCTCGGCAGACTTTATCGTTTCCGCAAATATTCCCGAGAAATACATCGCCTCCCCCGAGCAGAGAATGGACATTTATCGCAGAATTTCATCTCTTCTCGACGAGGATGACCGAATGGATTTAATTGACGAGTTGTGTGACCGCTTCGGCGAGCCGCCGAAGGCAACGCTCCTTCTTATGGATATTGCTCTTTTGCGGCGCGAGGCGGCAAGTGCCGGAATTTGCGACATTTCACAAAAAGGCTCAAACCTTAAAATCACTATGGTATCTCCAGAATATTCTTGCATTTCAAAGCTCTGTGCGCTCCCCGAATATAAGGGAAGAATCCTTTTAAACGCAGGTGCTGAGCCATATCTGACACTTAAGTTAGGAGGCGCGGATGTGATGAGTGCCGCGCGCGATTTTGTCTGCAATTATAAAAAAGCACAGGAAGAGCAATAAAATTTACAATTTGTTTGCTTTTTATATAGTGTTTATGTTATAATGTTTTTATATTAATTTCACTAAAGGGGTATGAAATTTATGAAGAAAACTAAAATTTTATCGCTTTTTCTCGCAACTCTTATGCTTGTTCTCTGCTTTGCAGGCTGCGGTAAGGAAGCAAACTACGGTACAATTGACGGTAAGAAGATTGACGCAAATCTTTTTGAAACAATGGTTCGCGCAAATCTTTCTATGATTATGTCATACGGTTATCCTGCTGACCAACTCAAGAGCATGCTCGACCAGGCTTCAGGCGAAGACGGCACTACTCAGGGCGAGTTTATGAAGAAAAACATCCTCGAAGAGCTCAAGCAGGTAATTGCGATTGAAAAGCTTGCAAAGGAAAATGACATTTCTCTTTCCAATGACGACAAGGCCTATCTTGAGGAAACAAAAGCTTCTTACATTGAACAGCAAGGCGGTAAAGCTGAGTTCGTTAAGATGATCAAAGAGCAGGGCTTTACTGAAGAGACCTTTGACGACATTCAAGAGAACAACCTTCTCCAGCAGAAGGTATTTAACGCACTTTGTGCTCCGGGCGGAATTTACAGTGTTGATCAGAACGAAGTTGTAGCTGATGTTGTTGCAAACAATGTTCGTGTGCGTCACATCGTAATTGTCGGCAGCGAATCCGATGCTGATTTCGCTGAAAAGAAGGCTAAGGCAGAAGCTGCTCTCAAGCGTGCTCGTGCAGGCGAGGATTTCGAAGCTCTTATCGCAGAGTATGGCGAAGATCCGGGTATGGAAACTTATGTTGACGGATATGTCTTCAACAAGGAAGGTATCCTCGCAGACAGTGGCTCTCCGCTCGATCCGACATTTACCTCAACTTCTTTCTCAATTGGTGTCAATGAGATAAGCGATATCGTTCTTTCAACCTCAGGTCTTCACATTATCAAGCGCTTACCGCTTGATGAAGAGTTTGTAATCAAGAACATAAGCACATATTACGAAGGCTATGCTGCTGAAGTTTTCAGTGCAAAGGTTCTGGAAATTGCAGAAAAAATCGAGGTTAAGACCACAGAGGAATTTAATAATCTTGACCTTGCTACCTTTATTCCGTCAACAACAACCGATGACGGCCACAACCACTAATAAGTAGCAAAAAAGCCACCCTGTCGGGTGGCTTTTTT
>JAZPZP010000085.1:0-3431 GCA_045544695.1 Eubacteriales bacterium
AACTGGGTTTTTCATAACTAAATTCTCCTTTGATTTTATTATATATAGTATACTTTATTTTTACTTAAAAGTAAAGTTAGCCATTTCGCGTTTCGCCCGTGATTTTCCAGCCGTTTAGCGGAAGTCGTTGCATTGAAGAGAAGATCTTATCGGAATATCCCGGATAGCGCTTGTTCATTTCGCGGACTAATTCCTTGATTTCCTGACGTTTTGTATTACCGTCGGCAGGGCATTTGCTTTTAACCGTCGGTAAATTCTCACGCTTCATTATTCCTTTTATTGTCGATTCATTTATATACAGAAGCGGGCGGATTAGTGTTAAATCCGTTCTGTCTAAATATGTAACCGGCATAAAGCAGGAAATTCTTCCTTCATAAACCTGTGAGAGCATAAAGGTCTCAACCGCATCGTTAAAGTGATGGCCAAGTGCTACTTTGTTGCAGCCTTGCTCCTTTGCCGCATCGTGGAGCATTCCACGGCGCATTTTAGCGCACAAAGCGCAGGGGTTAGTCTCTTTCCTTATATCAAAAATAATCTCCTTGAGATTTGAGGGAACGAGCGTGTGAGGGATATCTAATTTATTGCAAAGCTCAATAATTGGAGTGAAATCCATATCCATACCCATATCAACCGTGATTGCGTGGAGAGAGAATTTTTTCGGATAGAACTTCATAAGCCCGTGAAGTGCAACAAGAAGTAAAACCGAATCTTTGCCGCCGGAAACTCCAACGGCAATTTTGTCATTTTCTTCGATCATTTCATATTCCTGAACGCATTTTCGCGTTAAACTAAGTATCTTTTGCATATTTTTCCTCATTTCAAAAAAATAAAAATTAAATTGCGTTTTGAGCATTTGCGAGAAAAATGGAGCATTTGCGAGAAAACGAGAGTTTGAAAATAGCTAAATTAAATTTTTAGAAAAAAGTGTTGACATCGAAAATCAAATATAATATAATCTAATATGTTCGTTAATAGTATTATAACTCAAGTCGTATGAAAAGTGAATGACTTTTTAAAAAAACCGTTCATTTCTCATATGTCTTGGGTATAAACAAAAGACGGGCTAATAAAAATTGGAGGTTTATTTCTATGTCTACATTTATGGCAAACAAGAACACAGTAGACCGCAAGTGGTACATCCTTGATGCTGCTAACAAGCCGCTCGGACGCACTGCGGCAACAGCTGCTGTTCTTCTCCGCGGTAAGCATAAGGCTGATTTCACTCCTCATGTTGACTGTGGCGATTTCGTTATCATCATCAATGCGGATAAGGCTATCTTAACTGGTAACAAGCTTAACGATAAGTACTACCGCACACATTCCGGTTATGCAGGCGGCCTCAAAGAGGTTCAGTACCGCATCCTTATGAAGGAGAAGCCGGAGCTCGCTATGCACCTTGCAGTTAAGGGTATGATGCCGAAGAACTCTCTCGGCAAGAATGCTCTCGTTCGCTTGAAAGTCTACAGCGGTGAGAATCATGGTCATGATGCTCAGAAGCCGGTAGCTTACGAGCAGGCTTAATCGGGAGGTAATTGAATATGTATAAATCTAAAAAGCCTTATTTCTATGGCACAGGTAGAAGAAAATCTTCCGTTGCCAGAGTTCATGTTTATCCGAACGGTTCAGGAACTATCACAGTTAACAACCGTACACTTGACAACTACTTTGGTCTTGACACCTTAAAGCTCATCGTTCGTCAGCCGCTCGTTGCTACCGAGATGACCGATAAGGTTGATATCGTTGCTACCGTTACAGGCGGCGGCTTTACAGGTCAGGCTGGTGCTATCCGGCATGGTATCGCTCGTGCACTTCTCTTAGTTAATGAGGAGTACCGTCCGATTCTTAAGAAGGCTGGCTTCTTAACTCGTGACCCGAGAATGAAAGAGCGTAAGAAATACGGTCTCAAAGCTGCTCGTCGTGCACCGCAGTTCTCAAAGAGATAATATGTTTTTTCAAAGAGCATCACTTGTGTGGTGCTCTTTTTGTATGCTCCTTTTAATTTGCGGAATACTACAAATCAAAAGGAGATGTTTCTTATGTGTACTGCGATAACTTTTAAAACGGAGAATGCGTATTTCGGGCGCAACTTAGATATAGAGCGTTCTTACAACGAGTGTGTTACCATAACACCGCGAAATTTTGTGTTGAAACTTAGAATGAAAGACACGATAAAAAAACACTATGCAATTATCGGAATGGCGACGGTTGTTGATAATTATCCGCTTTATTTTGATGCGACAAATGAGTTTGGACTTTCAATGGCAGGGCTTAATTTTCCTGATAACGCTATTTATTTCCCGCCTGAAACAGATAAAGACAATATTACACCGTTTGAATTTATTCCTTGGATACTGACTCAATGCAAAAATTTGGATGAAGCGCGAGTTTTGCTTGCGAGAATAAATTTATGTAATATCAATTTTAGTGAAAATTTATCACTTTCCCCATTGCACTGGATAGTTGCAGATAAGTACTGTGCGATAACAGTTGAATCTGTTAAGGATGGCTTGAAAATTTATGACAACCCAATCGGTGTACTCACAAACAATCCGCCTTTTTATTACCATATGACGCATCTCTGCGACTATATAAATATAACGCCAAATGAACCCGAAAACCGATTTGGAAGTGTAAGTTTAAAGGCATACAGCAGGGGAATGGGAGGAATTGGACTTCCCGGTGACTTGTCTTCGGCATCAAGATTTGTTAGAGCTGCGTTTATAAAGTTAAATTCAATATGTAAAACTGATGAAAATTCAAGTGTCAGTCAATTTTTTCATATCCTTTCATCGGTTTCGCAGCCGCGTGGTGTGGCGCGAATTTTGAATAGCGAATATGAAATAACCAAATACACCTCGTGTATAAATGTAAATAAAGGGATATATTATTACAATACTTATGAAAACAACTGCATTTGCTCGGTTGATATGCATAAATGTAATTTAAATAGTGACGAGCTATATGCTTATCCGCTCATCGAAACGCAAAAGATTTTAATGCAAAATTAACTTGAAAATGAGGTGCACATCAAGTATAATTACAGAAAGAACAATTTAGAGGTGAACTTTATGCCGAAGCTTTCTGAAATTGATAAAAATTTTAAAGTTGAAACTAAGATTGAATATGAAGGACTCAAGTGGTTTGATGCTTCAAGTGATATATTTGCGCTCCACGGTCTTTTAAAAGATGACAAAGGATATAAGAGAATGGATTCAAGTGTAGCGAAGGCTACGAATGAAGGTGTTTTTGAGCTTCATCGCCATACATCGGGTGGTCGAGTTACATTTGAAACCACCTCATCTTATATTGCGATTCACGCTAAAGTTAAATGTGAGCATTCGCACGTTATGTCAGCACTTGGTGCTTGCGGATTTGATATGTATGAAGTGCGAAACGGAGAATTTGAATATGTCGTTCCATTTTTTCACACC
>JAZPZP010000086.1:0-8938 GCA_045544695.1 Eubacteriales bacterium
GCATGCTAAAATTTGGTTTAAGCTCCTTCACGACGAGGCTATTCCGGATACTGTTACAAACTTAAAGGATGCTGCTGCAGGCGAGAATTACGAATGGACCGAGATGTACGCTGAGTTTGCCAAGGTTGCTCGCGAAGAAGGCTTTGACCACATCGCATTCCTTTTCGAGTCAGTTGCTAAAATTGAAAAAGAGCACGAAGAGCGCTATTTAAAGCTTCTTGCTAACATCGAAAACGGCGTTGTATTTACTCGCGATGGCGACAAGATGTGGCACTGCTCAAACTGCGGTCACATTCATGTTGGTAAATCTGCTCCTGAGGTTTGCCCGGTTTGTGCTCATCCGAAGGCATATTTCCAGATTAAAGCTGAAAACTATTAATCCAAAATTTAAAAGCGGTGGTTTAAAACCACCGCTTTTTTATATTTTATTTTCATTTATTGCGCGTCTTACACCCTGCACAACCCAATGTCCAACAATTGGAAGCTTCGATTTTTCATTATATGCATTTGCAATTTCTTCATCAGATAAATCCGGGTTTTTAATTATTTCATCCCGTATTGCAAAGAGCGCATTCCTGCACTCGGATATACAAGCCTTAACCTTCTCTTTGCCAACTGCGCAGTTTCCGACAGGGTGGTAATCGTGCGACATTAAAATGTTCTCTGTATCAAGCTTTTCAAGATTTTCAAGCGCTTCTAAATGCTCAGAAACACAATTAATGCTTGCGCCCCATTTTCCCGGGCCGTAAATTCCGTAAAGCTGTAATCCGTCACCGGTAATAAGAGTTTTGCTTCGCGCATCAAAAATCGCCACACTATCCTCGGTATGACCGGGGAGTGGAATTTTCATCATTTCTTTCGGGAGTTCATTCTGCAAAAGATTCGGAAACTCACGAAGTATACGCGCAACTCCACCCGCGTGATCCGTGTGTTCATGAGAAATAAACAGATATTTTACATTGTAATTTTTTTCTTTTATTATCGGAAGAATATATTTTTCAACATCTTCATCCGTTGCCGCTGTATCAAATATAACATCGCCTTGCGGTGTTCTTATAAGAAAAACAGAGGTGTATATATCATTATACGGAATTTTTATTCTTAAAATATCCATTATTTTATTAAAAGCTTGTCTGCAAATTTAAGTGCCGCCGGAACGTTCCAGAAAATCGACTCTTCTCCGACAACGTCTACAATTCCTGCTCTCATGAGTGTCTCTTTTACCTTTGGCTGAACACCGCAGAACAAGATTGTTCTTCCCTCAGCCTTGTACTGTTCGCAAAGCTCAAGGAGTGCAACCGCGCCCGAGGTATCAACTAAAGTTACCGCACGCATTGATAAAATAACAATTGGCTTTTCACGCAGCTCTGCTATCTTTTCTGAAAGCTTTTCAATTGTAGCAAAGAAAATAGGTCCTGTAATATATGCAATCTTTGTATCACCGTGTTCAGACTCAAGCTCAACGCCGTTTTCAGAAAGAGCCTTAACATCAACATCCGCAACTGAAACATCAATGCTTGCAATCTTGATAACAAAGAAGATAATTGAGCCAACAACACCGATAACAATTGCAATCGTTAAGTCAAATACAACGGTTGAAGCCATTGTAATGAGGAACATTGCGATACCGGTCTTCAATTTCTTCTTGAACATATAAATAATGTTCTCCCACTCATTCATACGCCAAGCGGTTACCATAAGAACACCTGCAAGTGCAGAGAGCGGAATGCGTGACATAAATGAGCCCAAAACGAACATTGAAAGTAAAAGTCCTACCGCGTGGATGATTCCGCAAAGGCGGGTCTGGCAGCCTGATTTGATGGCAACCGAAGTACGCGCGATAGCTGCAGTTGCAGGTACACCTCCGAAAAACGGAATTACTAAGTTACCGATACCCTGAGCTAATAATTCGCGGTCAGCGTTTAACTTTTCGCCCTTCATTCTGCCTGCAGCCGCACCACAGAGTAAGCTCTCAATCATGCCGAGTGCCGCAATAGAAATTGCAGGAGAAATATATTCTGGAATCTGCGCCCAATTGATTTTAGAGAAGGTTAAACGATTATCCGGCAAAAGTGTTCTCGGAATTTCGCCAACGGTCGCAATACCATCAATCGAGAAAATTTCGCAAACAACTACCGCTAAAATAATCGCAACAAGTGAACTGGGAACACGAGCTCCCCACTTTTTCGGCCAAAACACCATAACAAGCACTACAAACAAGGCAATCGCCGTTGTTACAAGGTCTAAATTAAAGCCGTTTGTAAAGTAAGACGCAAATTTCTCAATCGCACTTGATCCAACCGATGTTGTCCCGAAGAAATTATCAATCTGACCGAGCGCAATGATAATTGCAATACCCGAGGTAAAGCCTGTAATAACAGGTGTCGGGATATATGTAACGAGCTTGCCGCAACGAAGAAGTGCGGTAATTATAAGAATGAGACCCGCAATAAGGCATACCATAAGTACGCCGTTAAAGTCATACTTCTGGCCAAGTCCTATGAGCACAGCAGTCATAGCGCCTGTCGGACCTGAAATCTGATAAGATGCACCTGAGAGCGCACTCATCAAAAATCCCGCGATGATCGCAGTAATCATACCTGCTGCCGCAGTTGCACCACTACTTACACCAAATGCGAGTGCCAAAGGTAGTGCTACCGCCGCAACGGTAAAACCTGCGAGCAAGTCACTTGTGAATTTCTTGAAATTGTAGCCTGAAAATTCACTTTTTAAATCCTTTATAAATTGAGATATCATTGCTTTATCCCCCAATAAGTTTAATTTACTTATAAATTATATTCCTTTTTTATCTTCTCGTCAACGCACGGAATTTACGAAATTTATCACCAATCACCCCTTTCGTCTGTACTATTTTTATGTTATACTAATGTAATAAGGGGTGTATTACCGTGAAAATTGGAAACATTACAATTGAAACACCGATATTTTTAGCACCTATGGCAGGTGTTACCGATATATCTTTCCGTCGCGTTTGCCGCAAGGCGGGCGCCGGTCTTTGTACCACCGAAATGGTTAGTAGTCGTGCACTTTTATATCAGGATAAAAAATCAAATCAACTTATGACGCTCGATGAGAGTGAGTCTCCCTCCTGCGTTCAGCTGTTTGGAAACGATCCCGGCGCTATGGCTGAAGCGGCACAAATCGTCTGCGAGCGAGTTTCTCCCTCAATTCTGGATATAAATATGGGCTGCCCTACTCCTAAGATTGTTAACAACGGTGACGGCTGTGCTCTTATGAAAAATCCCGAGCTTGCAGCTGAAATCGTAAGGCGCGTGACCGATGCGATCAAAATTCCCGTAACCGTTAAATTCCGCAAGGGCTGGGACTCGGGTTCGGTAAATGCTATAGATTTTGCAAAGCACATGGAGCAGGCAGGCGCTTCTGCTCTTACTGTTCACGGTCGAACACGCGTTGCGATGTACTCCGGGCGCGTTGATCTCGATATAATCCGCGATGTTGTGGAAGCTGTTAACATACCGGTTATTGCAAACGGAGACATTTTCTCAATTGATGATATGCGTCGCGCATTTAATTATACAGGTGCCGCGGCAGTTATGATTGGAAGAGGCGCTTTTGGTAATCCTTGGATTTTTACTCAGGCAAAAGCTTATTATGAAGGCAAAGAAATCCCGAAGCTTCCGCCACTGCGCGAGCGACTTGCCGTCGCGCAAAGTCAGATTATTTTTGCAGCAGAGCTGAAGGGCGAACGCCCTGCTATTTTAGAAGCCCGACGCCATCTCGCGTGGTATTTACGCGGAGTGAGAGGCGCAAATTTCTATAAAGAGAAAATCTGCCACTTAAATTCTATCGAAGAGCTAAAGCGCACCCTACGCGAAATATCCGACACGCTGGGAGGTTAATTTATGCAGGAAAATAAGCTCGTTTTGCGAGCGCAAAAGGGCGATAACGATGCTTTTTCTGAGCTGGTTTCACTCTATGAGAAGAAAATATATAACCTTGCTCTGCGAATGACGCGAGATCGCGAGGACGCGCTTGACTTATCGCAGGAAATTTTTATTCGCATTTATAAATCACTCCCGCTTTTCAAGGCGCAGAGCACGTTTTCAACCTGGGTTTATTCAATTGCCTCAAATGCGTGTATAGACTTTACGCGCCGTGAATCAAAACGCAAAACTCATTCGATTGACGAAGAGGAATACTTCGAAATTCCCGATCTTAAGTACAGTCCTGAAAACTCCGCCGAAAACAGCGAACTTCGTGAACAGATTGTAGGAGCTATTGATTCCCTTTCTCCCGAGCATCGCGAAGTCATAGTTTTACGCGAGCTAAACGGATTGAGCTATGATGAAATAGCAGATGCATTAGACATAAGCCCAGGTACGGTTAAGTCACGAATTTGCCGTGCGAGAGAAAAAATGTGCTCATTTTTAAGTAAACACGGGAACAATTTCGGCGGCAATCCGTCTAAAAATACGAAAGGCAGGTGACGGAAAATGAATTGCTCAGAATATCGTGTAATAGGAAGTTCGATAATTGATAACGAAGCAAGTGAAGCTGAGATTTGTCAATTTAACGCACACATTGCGGAATGTGAAGAATGTGCTAAATGGTATGAAACAATAAAAATTTTGCACGAGGGAAGTTCTGACCTTTCCGAGGAAGTGCCACCGGAATTAAAAATGCGCGTTATGAAATCCGTCACGGCTAAGAAAAAACCATTTTTAAGTCAGTTTAAATTTACCGCTGCCGCAGCAATCATTATTGTTATTGCGTACGCTGCTGGAGGCCTTTCCGCTAAATATTCACCGGACGCTGTTCCGCAAGAGACTTCAATCGTTACAGATGAGGCAAAAACCGCCGCCACACCGGGAATGTATAGCCGCAGCGCAATACTTCCGGATGCGGAGTTTAAGCCTAAGGTTGAAAGTGCTGAGCTTCCGCACTATAAATCAAAACAGGCATTTGTTATCTTACTGCATGGAACTGATATTCCGGACATTCTTAAAAATGCAGAATATGATGAGTATTCAGGGCATCGCTATTATAAAGTGCCCAAGGAAAATTATGAGCTTTTCAAAGACTTCGACTATGACTCTCTCCCTTGTGATTCCGAGGGAGCAACGAGTGGCTTGGTTATAATTAAACAATAAAAAAACACCGTGGTTTAAACCACGGTGTTTTTAAGTTTATTCAGCTGTATAATTTGAGAAGTAAACGTCTCCGTCAACAGTTCCACTGACGATACTTCCATAATAAGCAACGCCTTCAATTACGACATACGGCATTGCGATAAATGTAGTATTGAAATCATCAAATCCAATTTCGTTGATAATTGCATTGAATGCGCCTTCTGCAGTAGCAAGGTCCTCAAGTGAACCGAAATTCAAAGTGATTCGACGAGTACCCGGTGCTGAATTTCCCTTGTTTCCTGCGGCATTAGTGCCTGTATAGTAGAGGTACATTCCGTAACCGTCAATCTGGTCAGCATATTCAGCATATTTTTCAAATACCGATTCAAATGCGATAACGCCCTTCTTGTCAGCATCAGCAATCTTGTTGCTTTCGCCATAGAAGCCGGACTGATAAGTTGTGGTAAAGTCACCTACAACAATGTCATAAGTATCTTCTGCAAGAGAAGCTTCATCACCATTTAAAGTAATACCTCTGAACTGGAGTGAGTACTGACTGACACCCGATGAGATACCTTGTCCCTGAGCCTGAATTACGAAAATCTTTTCCTTACCGGCATCAGCTGCGGTTACCTTATAAGTACCAAAGCTTACCGGAGCTTCAATCCATGTTGCAAGGTTGTTCATATTGTCGTGAATAAGCGTTGCCGTTCCAACAGGCGATGCAGACTCTATTGCTGTAGCAACATCAGTTGTATCCGCATCGAGAATGTAAAGTGCTGCATACGGAGCACCACCTGATGCGATATAGTAATTAAACTGAGCATTGTAAAGGCCCGGAGTTTCCGGAAGCTTCATAGTTACTGCAACCCACTGGTTCAGAGCAGTTGCATTAAATCGGGTAAGACCCGGGTAATTGGATGAAGTTGCACCCTGGTTATACCAGTTTGATACTTTTGAACTCATTGAATGGAACTTAAAGCACTTAAGACCTGCTGCAACACTCATTCCAGCATTGTAATCAGTTTCAGTTGCATCAGTAGGATAATATCTGTAAGTAGAGGTACCGAAACGAGTTGCTGCAAAGTTATATACAACCGTGCTATCAGCCCCTGGATAGGTATTCTCAGAACCGCCGAAAACTACTGTACTTGCGGTTTTGATAATGTCGCCATAAGCAACTGTTGCTGTGATTGTAGCTTCGCCGATACCTGCCGTTACAACACCTGTTTCAGAAACAGTAAAGTCTGCATTGTCACTTTCATAGCTAACCGTTGCCTTTGAAATATCAAGACTTGAACCGTCAGAAAGGGTTGCTGAAAGATTAAGCTGCTCGGTGGAACCCGTTTCAATCATTGTGTCACTATCAGTAAGCGAAACGCTCTGTAAGACTTCTGAACCTGCACCGTTTAAAGTTATTTTATTGATACCAAAACCATAACTAGCTACCCAACCGGTCGCTGCCTGCTTGAATGTTTTAGAATTCAAACCTAAAATATACTCTTTGCCTGCCATTTCCGGAGTAACATCAATTACAGCAAGGTCATATTCACTGAAATTGTATCTGTCAATTTTGGCTTTACCAACTACATTGTTCTCATAATCTGCTGTACGTAATGTGTTATTAAGCAAATACGAATCATTCATTAAGTTTGCAACATTTCCTGTTGTAGAAGCATTTTTAGGCCACAAATATACATTTATATCAGTACCGCCGTTTTCAATGGCTGAGCTTAAGTTGCTATAGCTCCAAAGGCTTGCGGAAAGAAGATACTTACCCGGAGTCTCCGGAAGCTTAACAGTTAATGCATATACGCCTGACGGACTGTTTGTTGCCCACAAAGCAAGGTTCAAGCAATATTTACCTGCACGACCTGTTCCGGTTGTTCCATATACACCAACAGATTCTGAGTCGTACCAGTTGGCATTGTTTGTTCCGTAGTCAGTTAACGTACCAATTACGACACGACTATCCGCACTATCACCGGTATAAACCGTTCTGAGGTCGTAAGTTTCAACTTCATTAGACCATTCCTGATAACAATATGCTTCTGTTACAGCTTTATGTGTAACACCATCAAGAGTAGCTGTTGCTGTAAATTTAACATTTCCGTGTCCCACAACAGTAACTACACCTGTTGTGCTATCAATTTCTGCTATGCTGCTATCGGACGAAGAGTATGTAACCGGAATGTCAATCACATTGCCCTCTGCGTCGTATGTAGTTGCGGAAAGCTTTCCGCTTTCGTAGATATATCCGTTTGACGGAACACCTGAAATAGATACTTCACTAAATCCACCACTTACTGCTGCACCGTCAAGCTGTAAACCATAGAAAAGGATTTCATGCAATGAACTTCCGGTTGTTGAGCTATTTCCGCCTGTGCTGCCTTCTGTTGGAGAAATAATAACCTGTAAATTAGTTCCTGCATTTTCATCGGTTACATCAATGTATCCAAAGCACGGATAAGCATAACTAGAAACACTTGTTTCAATCACCGATGATCCCAGGTAATACTCATCTGTCATTCCCTCTGAAACCGAAACGCCTTCAGGAGTTACCCAACAATCTATCGAATTGGCACCATAGAACATTTCGTATAAGTTAAGCGCATATCTGCCCTTAACGGTTGGTAACTTAATAACTACAGCAATATAGCCGCTTGTAGTAGATCCATAAACTCTGGCACGTCTGTTAGCGTCAATCTGAACCGCTCCGGAAACGCCACCACGCGCTGCAGCACTTATATATAAATCACCATTTCCTGTCTGCGCAGCTCTTACTACACCGGTAGGATAATCCTCACCTATTGGATATTTATCCGTTCCCAGGGAATTCATTTTCTCAAAGGAATCAAACAAAACTGCATTTGTTCCCGCCCATAATCGCGGAAGATAATAATACATCTTAGTATATCCGTCAGAATTTTCTGCCCAATTTGTAAATGCTGCTTCTGCATTGTCAACAATACCCGCCGGAACGAATGCCACAACGAGCGCAATCGCTAAGACAAATGAGAGCACTTTCTTAAATTTATTCATTTTAATTTCCTCCCAATTTCTCTCTTAATCAAAAATCATCATCGCTGAAACAGTACCGACAGTAGCACCCTTAGTTTCAAGAACTACAGGTACAGGATTGTCCGCACTTGTTCTGATAATATCTTCATTATCAAGAGTGGAAATTTTAAATTCCGGAGCTATGTAAGCTTCCTTATGAGCCATTGTTCTCTTCCTCCTCAACAAGAATTCTTATAAGCAGAGATAAAAACCTCATTATATTACATATAAGTATAATATCACACTTCTTCAAGTTATGCAAGAGTTAATTTTATTAAAATTAAAAATCACCTGTGGTTTCCCACAGGTGATTTTAGTTGTTTGAATTTTACTTGTTGAGAAGCGCGTAGATACGGTCGAGTACTACTGCAACTTCTGCTCTTGTTGCTGTTGCCTTCGGGTTAATCTTACCGTTTGAGCCTGCGATGAGTCCTGACTTAATTAGAGCACTTACTGCTTCTTTTGCATAGTCTGATACTTCATCGAAGTCACTATGGGTAAGCTCTACAGTCTCTTCAAGTTCAACATTAGCTGCCTTGAGTGCTCTGTATAACATTACCATCATATCTTCTCGGCTGATTTCCTTGTGCGGTGCAAACTCGGTCTCACTTACACCATTTACTATACCGTTTGCCTTTGCTATTCCTACTGATTCTGCATAGTACTTGCTTTCAGGTACATCTGTAAAGGTTTCTGCCTCACCCTCAAACTTGAATAAGCGTACTATAAGGGTTGCAAAGTCTGCTCTGGTTATGTTCTTTGCTGGT
>JAZPZP010000087.1:0-5311 GCA_045544695.1 Eubacteriales bacterium
CTTGTCTTCCTAACCCCGCTTGGCCTCCGACTTGCTTATTGTTCAATATTGAATTCAATTGATTCATATCACTTGAAACGACATTGGTTAAATCATTTGCCGTATCAGCACTTATGAATGCCGCTGCTACGGCGCCGACAAGAATTCCACACAACAAAATAAGTGCTTGAATTAAAATAAGAACTGATTTTGAGTTTTCCGTTTTATTGGTAAGTCCCATATTGCTCGTCCCCTTTCTCAACATAAATATGAGCGGGACAAGAAAAATATGCTTATTTACCTAATTCATCGGCGCGGTTTACCGTTCTTGAAAATACTTCATCAATCATTTTTTCAAACTCACCATCATCAAAAGCGGTAAGTCCGGCAAGTGTCGTGCCGCCCGGACTCGTCACCTGTGCGATAAGTTCATCCGGAGTCTTATCTGAAGTTTTCATAAGATGACTGACTCCATGCATTGTGGAAACCGCAAGATTATAAGAGTTCTCATAGCTCATTCCGCTTTTCACACCGGAATCAACCATAGCTTTTATAAATCTGAAAAAGAAAGCCGGTGCTGAGCTGGAGAGCGGAATCGTTCGGTTTATCTCGTTCTCTTTAACCTCTACAACATCACCTGAGGCTTTGAAAATATCATAAACGGTATCGTATATATTATCCGGTACGCCCTCTGTGCGCGCTACCGCAGTGCAACCATAGCCTGCTGTAATCGGAGTATTAGGCATAACGCGAATAGCATAAGCATCACCTAAAGCCGCCTTTAAACGTGCTACAGAAACACCTGCAAGCATGGAAACCAAAGCTTTACCCGAAAACAAACCATTTAAATCTTCGGCAACAGCGTCGAGCATCTGTGGCTTTATTCCGAGAAAAATCAATTCGCTATTCTCGCAAACTTCGCGATTGGATGTCATAATATTGATTTCACCATATTTTTTTAAATTAGCGGTATTCGGGTCAAAAGCATAAACTTGCTCCGGTTTTACAATTCCTGAATTTAATGCTGAATTGAGAATGGCACCTGCCATATTTCCGACTCCGCAGAATCCGACTTTAATATTACTCTGCATCTGTTTTACTCCTTATAACTTACTTTACATAAAACCGACAAAATAAAATATACCTCATTTTGCCTCATTTTTCAAGTGAAATTAAAGGATTTTTTTAATTTTGTGTAAAAAGACCAAAAATATTATGTAAACAAAATTATGTAAACCACGTAAACTACATTCCCTTGTGGTCACTTCCCTTACTCAACACAAGAGCAAAAAATAAGCCGTAACCCAAACGGGTTACGGCTTATTAAAATTAACTAATCCTTAAGTGCATCATGCACCTTTAACATTATGGCGCATTCGAGTCGTTTGCGTTCGAGTTCACAGCCGAGCTCATATGGATCTACCAGGTTACCATTCATATTCAGATTGGACGCACTGCATCCACCACTGCAATAGAACTTAGCCCAGCAATTTTTGCATTTTTCTCTGGTGCAGATATTAAGAGACATAAACTCTTTGGATATTTCGGGATTAAATGTGTCTTCGAGTACATTTCCCATTTTATATTCTTCTTTGCCTACAAACTGATGGCAAGGATAAACATCACCTTCGGGAGTTATAGCGGCATACTCGTATCCTGCCCCGCAACCACGAATGCGCTTTATTACACACGGTCCTTGTTTTAAGTCAACAAGAAAATGGAAGAAGTTAAAGTCACGACGCTCTTTCATAATTTCGGCGAGCTTTTCGTACTCCTCGAAAATTCTCGGAATATCCTCTTCACTTATTGCATAGGAGCAGTTTTCATCTGCAGTAACCGGTTCAACCGATAGCTGATCAAATCCAAGATCTGCAATGTGCAAAACATCTTCTACGAAATCCAGATTATTATGTGTAAAAGTTCCGCGAACATAATAATCAAGATTCTTATCGCGTGCATCAACTAATGATTTAAACTTTGGAACGATATACTCATAGCTACCGCTACCGGAAACCGTTTTTCGCATTTCATCATTGACCTCCGGTCTGCCGTCAAGAGACAAAACTACATTTGACATTTCACTATTAATATAATCAATATATTCCTGATTAAGTGCAAGACCGTTTGTTGTAATCGTAAATCGGAAAACTTTATTGTGGATTTTAGCTTGCTCCTTGGCATAGTCAACTGCTTCTTTGACAGAGTCCATAGCCATAAGTGGCTCGCCGCCGAAGAAGTCAATCTCAATATTTCGTCTACTCTGCGAACGCTTGATAACATAGTCAATCGCAGCCTTCGCAACATCCGGTGTCATAAGCTTGCGGCCGGTGCCAAAGTCTCCGGTTGATGCAAAACAATAGCTGCAGCGCAGATTGCAATCGTGCGATATATGCAAACAAAGTGCTTTGAGCGGTGGATTTTCAGGAAATGCACGACTTACATCAATATAATCATCGTCCGCAAATAAAAGCCCTTCATTTGCAAGCTCATAAAGCTCTTTATAAGCTGCTGCACAGGCATCTTTATCAACGACGCCATCTAACTCGTCTATAATCTTTTGCGGGCAAATATCCCCTGTAGGGCGCTCGCTAATAAGTTCAAGAACGCGAAACGCCGCATCATCAAGCGCGTGTACAGCACCGCTGTTTACATCAACCGCGATGTTGTATCCGCCCTGTCTGTATGTATGTACCATTTTAAGAATCCTCACTATTTAAACAAGAGTAAACGGGCTGCCAATGCGGCAACCCGTCATTTTTGCAAAGTAATTATTTCTTATTCTCGCACTTCTGGTTAGCAACTGTGCAAGAAGTTTTGCAAGCTGACTGGCAAGAAGTCTGGCACTCACCGCAACCACCCTTGCAAGCACTCTCTTTTAATACTGCAGAATTAATTGTCTTAACATGACTCATGATCACATTCTCCTTTTGTTAATTATTTTATTTTATGTCGTCTCGGTCTTATAATAGCAGCAAAAAAGCCACCTAAAACCGAGCCGAACACAAATGCAAGAAATATAATAAGATTAAGGTTTTGCGGAACTATCCGCATAAAAATAAGAACACCGGCAATATAACTTAACGCTACATTGGCTATTGCCTGAACGAGTGATGTAAGCATAATTTTTCCAAGTGCCTTGGAAGAAAGATACGCAGACACACATGATGCTATAAAGCATGAAACTGCTCCGACAACCGAGATACAGTTTTCGGGAAGGAGTTCATAGATAATAAAAAAAGAACAAACGAGCGATAAAATAATCAAGATAAAGCCTGCAATTATTGCCGACACAACAAAGGTCATCGGAACAGAAAAACTTTTCTTTTTATCATCAAATCTCTTCAATGAAACCAACTCCTAAAATAAGCTTTTGTTAATACTTATTCAAGGAAAATTGATTTAATGACGAAAATTAGTCGTTAGTTTTTTCCTCAGCAGCTTCCGGAGCTTTTTCCTCAGGATTTTCTTTAGTACCGATAGCCCAACGAGTTATACGAAGTTTTACTCCATCAGCACCGGTCTCGATTGTAATAAGATCTTCCTTATCGTTAACATTGGTAACCTTACCGACAATACCGCCGATAGTAGTAATTTTGTCACCAACCTTGATATCATTTCTCATTGTATCAACTTCTTTTTTACGCTTCTTTTCCGGGCGGATAATAAAGAAATAGAACACAACAAAAATCAAGATAATCGGAAGAAACGAAACTATAGGGTTAGCTACCTGAACTTCCGCTGCAGCCTCACCTGTCAAAAATAAGTTAATCATACAAGAAATACCTCCATAACCATTTAATAATATAATAACCTATTACGCCCAAAATTACAAGTATAATTTTTATAAATTACGCAAATCTACTTTACCGGACCATTTTTCCCTGAACTCATCAAAAGTTCCTTCATCAAGCGCATCACGAATTTTTTGAAGTAAAGTATTATAAAAATGAAGATTATGAGTAACTGCAAGTCGCATAGCGAGCATTTCATCAGCTTTAAACAGATGGCGAAGGTATGCTCGTGTGTGATTTTTACAAGTTGGGCAATCACAAAGCGGATCAATTGGTAAATTGTCAAGCTTATACTTTTCGTTTTTGATATTGATTGTTCCACAACTCCATGTATAAAGATGACCGTGACGAGCATTTCGAGCAGGCATCACACAATCAAAGAAGTCAACGCCACGCGCAACCGCTTCAATTATGTTGCTCGGTGTACCAACGCCCATGAGGTAACGAGGTTTATCCTTCGGCATATGCGGCTCAACCGCATCAATGATGCGATACATATCTTCGGTACTCTCTCCTACCGCTAAACCGCCGATTGCATATCCCGGCAAATCAAGCTTTGCAATCTCCTTCATATGCGCAACTCTTATATCGTCATATGTGCCACCTTGGTTGATTCCAAAAAGCACCTGACCGGGATTAACTGCATCAGGAGCTGAATTCAAGCGCGCAAGCTCTTCTTTACAACGCATCAGCCAACGTGTAGTACGCGCGCAAGACTTTTCTACATAATCGCGTGGTGACGGATTTTCAATACACTCATCAAAAGCCATAGCAATATCCGAGCCGAGTTTCGACTGCACCTGCATTGATTCCTCAGGTCCCATAAAAATCCTGCGGCCATCGATATGCGACGCAAAAGTGACTCCTTCCTCGGAAATTTTTCTGAGCCCCGAAAGAGAAAACACTTGAAATCCACCGCTATCGGTTAGAATAGGGCCATCCCAATTCATGAATTTATGCAACCCACCAAGTGAAGACACAACATCCTCACCCGGGCGAAGGTGCAAATGATAGGTGTTGGAAAGTTCAACCTGACAATGAATGTTCTTCAAATCCCCTGCATCAAGCGCGCCCTTGATTGCCGCCTGAGTGCCAACATTCATAAAGACCGGAGTCTGAATAACTCCGTGAGGAGTGTGAAATTCACCTCGTCTGGCTCTTCCCTGCATTTTATGAAGTTTAAACATGGTTCACCTCTAATAAATAAACATAGCATCTCCGAAGCTGAAGAAACGATATCTTTCGGAAATTGCCGTGTTATAAGCATTCAAAACATTGTCTCTGCCCGCAAGTGCCGATACAAGCATAATAAGAGTACTCTCAGGCAGGTGAAAATTCGTTATAAGCGCGTCAAGAACATGGAAATTATATCCTGGATATATAAATATATCCGTCCATCCGCTTTTCATAACAAAATTTCCGTTTTCATCGGTTGCAGACTCAATTGTTCTGCAAGAAGTCGTGCCAACAGCAATTACTCGTTTGCCGTTTTTCTTGGCATTTAAAATTTTTTCTATGCTTTCGTCGGAAATTTCAAAATA
>JAZPZP010000088.1:0-12916 GCA_045544695.1 Eubacteriales bacterium
TCGCAGCATCAGCACCGCTTCCCATTCCGTCAGCTAAAACAACCGCGAGATTACCGTTGTCAGCCTTAAAGTAGCTGCCGGCATCGCCGCTTATTTCCTCGCCCTGCCTTTTGCTTATCGCAGCTCCTACCACAGCGCAAAAGACCTCTCTTTCGCATAGACTTATTCTTTCACCTGTTTCTGTCTTCTTAACGCTATGTAGCGCAAGACAAACGCCTGTTTCTTCCGATATTCTGTCAATAAATTTTTCGTTATTTACAGCACTTAAATCCTCACCATCTATCTCAATATGAAGATGACTTGCTATATCGCGGTAAACATATGTCGCAGCATAAATTCCTTCGCTTTGTAAAAACTCATCCACTTTGATTTCCAGAACCTCATCAAAGCTTAAGTTGAGTTCTGTTGCAATTTCATTCATTACATCAGAAACCTCATTATACTGCTTTGCAAGCATCGCCCTGCTTTCACCGATCTTTTTATTACATTTCCTGCGATACAAGAATTTTTTCAGTTCGTAATTTATTTCGTTTACAAATTTTTCAATTTTAATACAGCGTGCGCCAAAATGATGAGGAAAGTCTGACGCTTCTATTTCGCCGCGCTCCTCCATAATGTTGCTTACAGTATTCAACGCATCCCTTGTCGTTATATAGTCTCGCTCCCAGCAGGAAGAAGAAAGAATACATTTTTTACACACTTTCTCAACCGGCGCATTAAAAACACTCGAAATATTACCGTCATTTGTTATTTTTGCACCGCTGAACATATTGGCTATATTTTTATATGCCTCGGAAATCTTTTTGAGCCGTTCTTTTGCAATATTCCTGATATACTTACCTTCAACACTCTCGCTCTTTGGTTTGAATATAATACTGCCCTTAAGCTTGTCACCGAAGAAATGTGCAACAGGTATAAATACAGCGGCGCCGAAAACCGTTTCAAATACAATATTTGCTTTAAACTGTAGCGTTGTCCACAGCATCGCGCTCGTTGCTATAGCGAGAAATGCTACCGCATATACATATTCTCCTTTTTTTCTGAAAACTGGCGTCAGCAACCCACAAAGGCCGTAAATCGCGCTGTAATATACTTCTCCTGAAACAAAAGAGAGTGCAATCCCCGCAGCACTTCCAACTCCTGCCCCGCCAAGATAACCCATAAGCATAACAAATGCAGTTGCAATTGTTCTGCCAATTGATATGCCGAAAATATGCATATTACTGAGTGGCAGGATAAGCGTAACTAAAAGAAGCGAAAGCCCGGTTCTTCTCAAAACATCACTCGCACCTCTGTAGCAGAATTGATAGAAATAACTAAAAATTGCGAGTAACAAAATTTCCGTTATGTAAAAGGCAATATCGGTAAGCTTAAAACCTGCATCAGCTACAAAAATAAATCCTATAACCGCAGTGCTTAATGCTCCTGCAAGAGGCATAAACCAACGCTTTTTGAGTATTCTCGTTCCGCGAAATACATAGTTTGCAGTATATGCAAGAATACATATTGCACTGTATTTAAGACCGTTGATTTTGTGTAGTGATGTTAAGTATCCGACAATTGCTCCGATAATGCCCATAGGTGTACTCGCGCACGAATACGCTATTCCGAAAGGCGCGTATGATGTAAATATAACCGCGCGCGACAGCAAAAATCCGATAGCCGCCCGCAGAGCGCCGCTCAAAAACGGTATCAGTTTTTTTAACTCAATTTTTACCTCAATCTTCTTTTTAACTTCCCTTATATCCATTTTAAAAACCTCCTCGGTAGCTTTATTTTACCGTGTAAAAGGTGGATAATCCGTCGGGAAATGAAAGAAACTTGCGGAAATATTTTTTATGACAGAAATGTATCCATATCTTCTATTGTAATTTCGGGCTGAAGCGCCATATTTATTGCATATCCGATAATTTTACCGACATCGCTTATGCGTATATCAATTTCCTTAGGCGTTACCATAAGGCTTTCGCCGTATCCCTCGGGAACCGATATATTATTCGAATAAGCAACATCATAAATTATAGACGATACATCAACAACCGTCGGTACTCCTATAGCAATCACGGGAACTTTAAGCGTTTCTTTGTTTATTGCCGCTCTTGCATTACCGACGCCCGAACCCGGAACTATTCCGGTATCTGTTATCTGTATTGTATTACATAAACGGTCAATGCTACGCGACGCGAGCGCATCGATAACAATTATACAATCAGGAGATATGCGCTTTGCCACACCTGCAATTATTTCGTAACTTTCAACACCGGTGGTTCCGAGAACTCCCGGAGATATCGCCGATACCTTGCGGAAAGAAGAAAAATATTCGGGTAAATTATCAACCAGATGTCGGGTTATCATAACATTGTCAACAGATGCGCCACCAACTGCATCGGGCGTTATCGCGCGATTTCCGAGTCCTACAATCAGAATACTCCCGTCGCCTTTTGGCAAAATGCTTAACAACGCATCGGAAACGGTTTTTATCGCACGCGGAAAAACCTTGTCCTCACGGCGTGCAACTCCGGATAGTTCAACGGTTATATATGTTCCTCGGGGTTTATTAAGGCTACGAGCGCCTTCATCATTTATAATTTTAACCTCGTGCACCTTGTGTCCCATAACTTCTCTTTCGCTTGCAATCACACCCGAAAGTTCCGTTTGATCTTTGGCACTCTCCTGCCATATTTCACGCGCTTCAAGCGCTAAATCGGTTCTCAGATTCTGCATAAATTCGCCTCCGTTACCCCTTTATTTTCCCGCTAAAAAAATAAAGTATGCAAATTTTAAAAAAACACTTGATTTTTCGTTTTATAGGTGGTATAATATGTCGGTAACATTTCGAGAATACTCTAAGGAGGTGGACGCTATGCCCAATATTAAATCTGCAAAAAAGCGTGTTGAATTAACAAAGGTATATGCTGCTCGTAACCAGGCTAAGAAGACAGCTCTGAAAACTTCCATCAAGAAGTTTGACGCTGCTATTGCTGAGGGCGGCGCGCAGGCTTCCGATGCCTATAAAGCTGCAGTTAAGTGTGTAGACCGTGCAGTTGCTGACGGAATTATGCACAAGAATACCGCTGCTCGCAAGAAGAGTCAGTTAACAATCAAGTTAAACAAGGCTCAGTAATTTTGCAAAACCAAAAGAACGGATGGGAAAATCCCATCCGTTTTTTATTTTGCATAAACAAAAAGCTTCCTTGAAAAACTAGGAAGCTTTTTTAATTTTAACTTAGAATACCAATACTCTGTAAATATCAGCGATTCCGCGGATCTTGTTTACGATATCATCGGTAATATCTGCCTTGACATCAACTGCGGTAACAGCGTTGTCTTTCTTTGACTTATTAGCCATATTCTCGATATTGATGTTAGCTTCAGCAAAGATATTTGTAATGTTATTTACAACCTTCGGAACATTCTTGTGAAGAACTAAAACTCTTCTCTCGCCTGCACCCGGTGCATCGATATTCGGGAAGTTAACCGAGTTGCGGATAGCTCCCTTTTCGATGAATGCTGTCATTTCCTGAACCGCCATACGCGCACAGTTATCTTCACTCTCAGGAGTTGAAGCGCCAAGATGCGGCATTGCGATAACCTTGTCAGAAGCAAGGAGCTCCTCATCAGCAAAGTCAGTAACATAAGCGCCAACCTTGCCTGCTTCAAGAGCAGCAATAATATCTTTAGAGTTAACAAGCTCATTGCGAGCGAGGTTAATTACGCGAACTCCATCCTTCATTGTTGCGATTGTTTCAGCGCAAACGGTGTTCTTTGTTTCCTCAGTAGCCGGAACATGAAGGGTGATGTAGTCACAGTTTTCAAAAATTGTCTTTAAATCGGTTGCATGAACAACTGCACGAGAGAGATGCCAAGCAGCATCAACGGAAATGTACGGGTCATAACCGTAAACTTCCATACCAAGCGCAACTGCAGCGTTTGCAACTAAGATACCAATTGCACCGAGACCGACAACACCAAGCTTCTTGCCTGTAATCTCAGGACCAACGAACTGGCTCTTGCCCTTCTCAACGAGCTTTGAAATATTCTCCTGACCGATTAAAGTCTTTGTCCAGTTAATGCCGTCTACAATCTTTCTTGATGAAAGAAGGAGCGCGCAAAGAACAAGCTCTTTAACCGCGTTAGCGTTAGCTCCCGGAGTATTGAAAACAACGATACCGCGTTCAGCGCAAGCATCAACCGGAATGTTGTTAACACCTGCACCTGCACGAGCTATACATAAAAGCTCGTCGTTGAAGTCATAAGACTTCATATCTGCTGAGCGGACTAAGATACCGCTCGGATTTGCAGCATCATCAGAGCAAGTATACTTTGAAGCATCAAGCTTTGAAAGACCTGCTTCTGAAATTTTATTGAGTGTTTTAATTTCAAACATTTTTTACACCTCTTAGGAATTCTTCTTTTCAAAATCAGCCATAAACTTAACGAGCTTTGAAACGCCCTCAGCCGGCATTGCATTATAGATTGATGCACGCATACCGCCAACTGCACGGTGACCCTTTAATGTGAGGAGACCTTCGTCAGCTGCAGCCTTAACAAATGCAGCATTTAAATCGTCATCGTCAGTCTTGAAAGTAACGTTCATATATGAACGGCTCTCAGCGCTGACCGGGTTCTTGAACATCTTGCTGTTATCCAAGAAATCGTAAAGTTCTTTAGCCTTAGCGTGGTTAATCTTCTCAAGCTCCTTAACGCCGCCGAGAGACTCGATCCACTCAAGAACGAGCTTGCAAACGTAAATCGGGAATGTTGACGGAGTGTTGTACATAGAATCATTCTTGATAAGAGTAGCGTAATCCATAACAACCGGGATGTTCGGCATAGCAAAGCCGGCTAAATCCTCGCGGATGATAACGATTGTAAGGCCGGCAGGTGCAAGGTTCTTCTGAGCACCTGCGTAAATTACGCCAAACTTTGAAACATCAACCTCTTCTGAAAGAATGCAGGATGACATGTCAGCAACGAGCGGAACATTACCGGTATCCGGAATGTAATCCCAATGTGTGCCGTAGATTGTATTGTTAAAGCAGATATGTACGTAATCTGCATCCGGGCGAAGATTTAACTCCTCCTGACGCGGAATACGGCTGAAGTTCTCATCCTCAGTTGAAGCAGCAATGTGAACATCGCCATACTTCTTAGCTTCTGCTGCAGCCTTCTTTGAGAAGCTACCGGTAACAATGTAATCGGCCTTTCCGGTCTTCATAAGATTCATCGGAACTGCCGCAAACTGAAGTGTTGCACCACCCTGTAAGAATAAAATCTTATAATTGTCCGGAATGTTCATAACACGACGGAATACAGCCTCTGTTGCATCAAAAACTTCCTGATAAGCTTTTGAACGGTGGCTCATTTCCAAAATCGACATACCGGAAGCGCCATAATTTAAAAGCTCGCCCTGAACTGTCTCCAAAACGGACTCCGGTAACATAGACGGACCTGCCGAGAAATTGTAAACTCTGTTTTCAAACATTATTATTCTACCTCCGAATATATCAATATAAGAAATATTATACGCTTATAAGCGCATATTGTCAAATAAGAAATCAACAAAAAGTTGGATTTTTTTACTGTTTTTTTGTTTGTAATTTTAAAACTCAACCGACAGGTGAGTTTTTTGGCTTTTCTACAACTCAGTATCTACCGAAACATTGCCGAGTCCGTTTTCCTCAAATTCAGAAATATAGCTCTGAGTTCTCGCGGCAAGCGCCTGTGAATCGAGCGAGTTTTCATCAAAGCAAAGGTCGCGATGCGCGAGCTCCTCGGCTAATATCCCATAGAACACAGCATCCTCATAATCCATAATTGCCTCGTGGATTCCGCCCTCGGAAAATGCCTGTGACGGCACGCAGCTTCCTGCAACGGTTTCAACGAGTGAATCCATATCATGTTCCTTACAGTAGGAAAAAATCTTACTCTCCACCTCATCAAAGTCCGGAATTCTGTCATTCCCGCGCGCGGAGTTTAAAATCCAGTTTCCGATATATACAAGGTCGAGTAAGCGACGATATTGCTTCGTTGTAAGTTCAATTTTCATACGCTCTTCTCCTTTATGCTCCATTATATGCAAAGTAATCTCTTTGTGTAGCTTGTTTACACAATCAGTTTACCACACATTATAGATTTTTTCAAAAATATTTTTAAATTAGTGGCAAAGTATTAAAAATTGTAGTATAATGTTTTATGTATATATAAAAACGGAGGTGCGCGGTATGGACAATCGCCCAATCGGCGTGTTTGATTCCGGCCTCGGCGGTCTTACCGCCGTACGCGAAATAATGCAGATTCTGCCGAATGAAAACATCGTTTACTTCGGCGACACGGGCCGTGTGCCGTATGGCGCGCGCTCTAAAGAAACTATAATTAAATACACGCGTCAGGATATACGGTTTTTGGAAAAATTTGACTGCAAGGCTATTCTTATCGCCTGTGGTACTGCAAGCTCGGTTGCGTTAAGTTCGGTTTGCGACGACTATGATATCCCGATAATCGGCGTCGTGGAGAGCACGGTCGCTCGCGCCTGTGCCGCTACAAGGAATAACAAAATCGGAATTATCGGAACAAATGCAACGATTAAAAACGGTTCTTATGTTCGCCTTATCGAATCACAGCAGAAGGATTTCTTTACCGTTATGGCGGCGTGCCCGTTATTTGTTCCGCTTGTTGAAAACGGTCGCGTGTCTCCCGATGATGCGGTACTCAAGCTTGTAATCGAAGAATATTTAACTCCAATGAAGCTCGCAAAGGTTGATACGCTTATTTTAGGCTGTACGCACTATCCAATTATCGCGGATGCCATAAGAAGCTTTATGGGAGATAATGTAACGCTTATAAATCCCGGTTATGAGGCAGCACGATACCTTTCGTCAATGCCGGATTTTTCTCCGTGTGATAATAAAAAGGGCGAGTATCGCTTTTTCGTAAGTGATGATGTTGTTTCTTTTACCTCGCAAGCGTCACTATTCCTGGGGAAGTCGATTGACGGCTTGGTTGAGCTTGTTAATATTGAAAATATGTAGGTGCTTTATGAAAAAGGAAGTTTTAATTGCAATTAAAGGTCTTCAGAGCTATGAAGACCAGGATGACGACGCCGTTGAGCTTGTTACTCACGGTAACTATTACAAAAAAGGCGAAGATTATTATATTACATACGACGAAAGCGAAATTACCGGACTCGGTAAAACTACAACAACCGTAAAGGTTGAGCCAAACCGCGTTACGATAATCCGCTTTGGCGAAACAAAATCTCATATGATTTTTGAGGAAGGCGAAAAGCATGTCTCGTATTACGATATGGGTGCCGGCTCTCTTACAATCGGAATTTCGGCAAAGAAGCTCCGTTCGCGCCTTACCGACAATGGCGGTCGCCTTATTATTCATTACACTATGGAGATAAACAATTCGATGACCGGTGAGAATTCCTTTGACATAACGGTTTCCGAGTTGTAAGGAGGAAGTATGAAAAGAGTTATATCGCTTATTCTTTGCTTTACTCTCGCGTTTTCCCTTTTTGCTTTTGCAGAAACAATGTCGCAAGGTGAGGCGTTGTACTCCCGTGTTGAGCAGTTAGCTGAATATTTAAAACAAAACCATATTGATGCAACGGAAGATGACGATCCGATAAAAGCAGGTCTTATCAAAATGCTCGATGAAGATCCGGAGATGTATGAAACCTTTGTCAATTATATGTTCCAGAGCTATGATAAGAATTCATATTTTATGAATAGCGAGACGCACGAGCTATCTTTTGATTATACAACTTATGTCGGCGGCATCGGCATAACTATGGAAATCCGCGAAGACGGCGCTTATATACTGGAAGTAGCAAACGGCGGTGCTGCTGAAGCAGCAGGATTAAAGGCCGGAGACAAGCTTGTTTCTGCAGAAGGCGTTTCGTTAGACGGCTTTACCGCTGAGATGATAGGTGAAATTATCCGCGGCCCTGTCGGTTCCTGCGTTAACATTACCGTTTCGCGTGACGGAGAAGTAAAAAACTTTAATGTTGTACGCTATGCTATGCTCTCATCCCCCGTCAGCGCAGCACTTGTTGCAGATGGTGTCGCATATATGCGAATTGACTATTTTGCTGACTCCAACGCGTATCTTGACTTTACAATGCTTTATAAATCACTTCCGGAGCAGGGTGTAAAAACTGTCATTCTTGACCTGCGTGACAATCCGGGTGGTGCTCTTGATGTCGCTATCAACACAATAGAGCGTCTTATTCCGGATAAAAAAGTTCCTTATCTGATGAGCGAAATAGCAAATCCGCGTCGCGTTAAAACCTATACCTCGCTCGGCCTCAGTTGGGACGCTACCAAAATGGTAATTCTGGTTAACGAAAACACCGCATCCTCTGCTGAGCTTGTTGCCGGTGTATTGCACGACCTTGGCTACGCAACTCTTGTAGGCACAACGACTTACGGAAAAGGCACAGGCCAGCTTCACGCTGAAAACACCGAAACTAACGAGGTTACCGTTGTGACCAACAGGCGTTTCTATCTGCCGGTCAGCGGCGCGTATGACGGTATAGGTCTCGAACCGGATGTTAAAGTTGAGCTTGATACCAAGTATTATCATCTCCCGAAGCTTGAGCCGCTCAATGTCAGCCGTGACATTCTACCGGGCATATCAAAAAATGCCCTCGCAATAGAACAGAGACTCTGTGAGCTCGGCTATTTCTCGGGAAAGCCCGACAATGTTGCTGATGGCGCTACCTTCCTTGCGGTAAACCGTTTTCAGTATGACAACGATATCCGCATAACGCGAAATTACTGTGATCCCGCAACCGCACGGGCACTTGACCGCGCGGCAATCGCGCTCGACGGCACACCCGTTTACATTGACACTCAATACACGCGTGCGCTTAATATTGCAAAGAGCTATGCAAAAAACAATACAAAGCCCGAGCTTATTGATATGTCAAAAATCGCATTTGGTGAATAATTTTTAATAAATAAGTAAAAAACACTTGCTTTTTTACTTATTTATGGTATACTATTTGTATTAGAAGTGTTAATTTTGGAGAGAGTGGGTTTTACCTACTCTCTCTAATTACTGAAAGGGGCAATTTTTATGCAGAAGGTTTGCGACATTGTATTACGACTTGCCGAACCGATTGCCGCGGAGCTCAATCTCTCAATATGGGATGTCGAGTTTGTCAAAGAAGGCGGCCAGTATTATCTCCGCGTTTATCTCGATAAAGAAGGTGGCGTTACAATCGACGATTGCGAAGCTTTTTCGCGTAAGCTTGACCCGATTCTCGACCGTGAGGATCCGATTTCCGAGTCGTATATGTTTGAGGTCTGCTCTGCAGGTGCTGAGCGAACGCTTAAAAAGCCGAGTGACTTTGAAGCTTATATCGGTCATCTTGTCGAAATCCGCACCTTTGCTCCGAGAAACGGAGCGCGCGAATTTATCGGCACTTTAGATAGGTATGAAGACGGTAATGTGTCAATTTCAGTAGGTGATAAAACCGAAAGCTTTACTAAAAAAGAAATTGCGCTTGCGCGTTTACGAATAGAGTTTTAGAAAATAATATTGTAAGGGAGTAATTTAAAATCATGAATGCAGAATTTTTTAAATCCATCGACCTTCTTGAGAAGGAAAAAGGCATTTCACGCGAGTATATGATTGAAAAAATCACGCAGGCTCTTATTACTGCATATAAGCGTGACCACGAAATCGAAGACGAGCGCATCATTATCGATACCGACAATAAGCGTGGCGAGCTTCGTATGTATGTGCGCCGCGATGTAGTTGAGACACCTGAGGATTTAGAAGCTCAGATTTCACTCGAGGATGCTAAGAAAATCAGAGCGCGTGCAACACTTGGTGGCGTTGTTGATGTTCCGGTTGAAACTCAGAAGTTTGGCAGAATTGCCGCTCAGACTGCAAAGCAGGTTATCATTCAGGCTATCCGTGAGGCTGAGCGCGGAATGTATTACCAGGAGTTCACCTCAAAGGAGCACGAGATTTTAGACGCTAAGGTAAGTAAGTTCGACCCGAGAAACGGCGGTATCGTTTTAGAGGTTAATACCTCAGGCGAGACTTCCGAGGCTTTCCTCGCTGCAGGCGAGCAGGTTCCGGGTGAAGAATTTACCGAAGGCGACCACATTAAGATTTATGTCGTTGAAGTTAAGAAGACTCCGCGCGGCCCACAGGTTCTCATTTCAAGAACTCATCCGGGTCTCGTCCGCCGTCTTTTTGAAACTGAGGTTCCTGAAATTCACGACGGCACGGTTGAAATCCGCGCAATCGTTCGTGAGGCAGGCAGCCGCACAAAGATTGCTGTTTACTCAACGGATGAAAACGTTGATCCGATCGGCGCATGTGTTGGTCCACGCGGTAACCGCGTTGCCGCTATCGTTGAAGAGCTCCGCGGCGAGAAGATTGATATTATCCAGTATTCCGAAAATCCTGAGGAATTCATTTCCGCAGCACTCTCTCCGAGCGAAGTAATTTCAGTTACTGCAGATACAGATTCACACACCTGCAGCGTAATAGTTCCGGATTCGCAGCTTTCTCTCGCCATCGGTCGCGAGGGTCAGAATGCACGACTTGCTGCAAAGCTTACCGGTTATAAAATTGACATCAAGCCGGAGAGCTCTTTATCATAAATTACGAATTGAGGCGTTTTAAATGTCAATGCAGAAAAAGGTTCCGCATCGCCAATGCGTCGGCTGCAGAACAATGTTTGAAAAGCGCGAGCTTATCCGTGTGGTAAAATCGCCGGAAGGCGAAATCTCACTTGATTTCAAGGGCAAAAAGTCCGGTCGCGGTGCTTATCTCTGCCGCTCTGTCGATTGTCTCAAGAAAGCTCGCAAGACCCGCGCACTTGAGCGCGCCTTTTCCTGCCAGATTCCCGACGAGGTTTACGAAAGCCTTGAGCGCGAAATGGAGGAAGGAAATGAATAATGCACTCGGCCTTTTAGGTCTTGCGCGTCGCGCTGGGAAAATCGCTTTTGGCGAGGATATGACATCCCTTGCAGTGCGTGACAAAAAAGCCCGCGCTATTTGCACGGCAAAGGATGCGTCTGACCGCGTCGTTGCCTTTGCAGAGAATTCAGGTGTTCCCCATCTTCCGCTCGATATAACAAAAGATGAGCTCGGGGCGCTGATTGGCAAAGCAACTTGCTCTCAGCTCGCTGTTTTAGATATCGGCATAGCGGCATCGGTTGCCAAAAAGCTGAGCGCTTTTGATTCAAAATATTCCGAGGCGTCGGCCACTCTTTCCGCATTGGTAGAAAGAGCCCGCAAGAGAAAGTTAAAAAAAGATTCCCGCAAGAAATAATGGAGGTGGCTTATATTGAGTTCAGTAAAATATAGAGTACACGAGGTGGCAAAGGATTTCGGTTTCACCTCAAAGGTTGTTACCGACATAATGACCGAGTTCCTCACAACACCGAAAAATCATATGCAGGTGCTTACAGAAGATGAGCTCAACCTTATTTTTGATGTTATTACTCAGAGAAATCAGGTAGAGAGCTTTGAAAAACTTATGAGCGAAACTGCACCTAAGGAAGAAGCTCCGAAGAAAGAGGACGCTCCTGCTAAGGAGAAAAAGCAGATCGCTGCAAAAGATGAGGCTGCTCCCGAAAAGAAGGAAGAAACTCCGAAAAAGAGCGGTAAGATTACTACCGTTCATCACCTTGACACCCGTGTTTCCTCGGTCGACTTATCAAAGTATGACGACCGCGTTGATAACTTAGTTCCTGAAAGCGCTAAGCGCATGAAGCAGGGTATGGAGAAATTCAAGAGTAAGAACCGTAACCAGCAGCAGAGCCAGAAGCGCCGCCAGGAGGAGCAGGACAAGATGCGCCGTCTCCAGGAGCAAGTGGCTAAGAAGACTCCGCTCAAGGTTATGATTCCTGATGAAATCTCCGTCGGTGAGCTTGCAAGCCGTATGAAGAGAACTGGTGCTGATGTCGTTAAAGAGCTCATCAAGATGGGTGTTATGGCATCTGTTTCCGAGGTAATTGACTACGATACCGCAGCTCTTATCGCAATGGATATGGGTTGTAAGGTTGAAAAGGAAGTTATCGTCACAATCGAAGAGCGCTTAATTGATGTAAGCGAAGATGCTGAAACAGATTTATTACCGCGCGATCCTGTCGTCGTTGTTATGGGTCATGTTGACCACGGTAAAACTTCACTTCTCGACGCTATCCGTAAGACAAATGTCGTTTCAGGCGAGGCCGGCGGTATCACTCAGCACATCGGTGCTTACCGCGTTAATGTAAGCGATCGCGACATCACCTTCCTTGACACTCCAGGTCACGCAGCGTTTACATCAATGCGTGCGCGCGGTGCTCAAGTAACCGACGTTGCAATCTTAGTTGTTGCGGCAGACGATGGTATTATGCCGCAGACAATTGAAGCTATAAACCACGCGAAGGCAGCGGAGATTCCGATTGTCGTTGCGGTTAATAAGATGGATAAAGAAGCCGCAAATCCGGATAGAATTATGCAGCAGCTCACCGAGTATGAGCTCGTTCCTGAGGAATGGGGCGGCAGTACTATCGTTTGCCCGATTTCTGCAAAGCGCGGTGACGGTATCGACAACCTTCTCGAAATGGTACTTCTTACCGCAGATATGCAGGAGCTCCGCGCAAATCCGAACCGTCGCGCTTCAGGTACCGTTATCGAGGCTAAGCTTGACCGCGGTCGTGGCCCGGTTGCTACAGTGCTCGTTCAGAACGGTACATTAAATGCAGGCGACATCATCATCGCCGGTACTTCTGTCGGACGTGTTCGCGCTATGACAGACGATAAGGGCAGACAACTCAAAACTGCAGGCCCGTCAGTTCCGGTTGAGATCATCGGTTTATCCGAGGTTCCGGGTGCAGGCGATTCATTCCACGCAGTTGAGGATGAGCGTATGGCTCGCGAGCTCGTTGAAGAG
>JAZPZP010000089.1:0-17696 GCA_045544695.1 Eubacteriales bacterium
TCATACCAAATCAGGTTAAAAAATTACTTTCTAAATTCAGTCACCGTTCTTATTATGTTAAGGACGGTGTTTTTTAAATTTTCAACACTGTTATGCTTTGAGACCGAGAAATCCTCCGCGCGGCGGTTAATTGAAAATACCGCGGTAACTCCCTCGTTATACACATCGTCAATCGGGTCGAGTATCGCGCCGACAACAGAAATAAGAGGCACTCCTGCGCGTCTTGCCCTATGCGCTACGCCGATTACCGCCTTACCGCGGAGGGACTGCGAATCAATTCTTCCCTCGCCGCTTAAAACCAAATCAGCACCCTTTAGCTTCTCATCGAATTTACACTCATCAAGCACAACATCTATACCCATTTTAAGATTCGCTCCAAAGAAAGCCTTAGCGCCGCCGCCCATACCGCCTGCCGCACCGGCACCCGGTAAATTTAATATATCACAGCGGTTTGAGAGAAGTCTTCCAAGATGATAAAGTCCTGCATCGAGAACTTTTATCATTTCCTCATTCGCGCCCTTCTGCGGGCCAAACACTGCAGACGCGCCAAATTCTCCGCAAAGCGGATTGTCAATATCGCACATTGCGGTTACAGTAACGCCATCCATTAGCTTGTCAAGCTCGGTTAAATCGATACTTTCAATTTGTGATAGTGTTCCGCCCGTCGGGACAAATTCTTTGCCGTTTGAGTAAAATTTAGCGCCGAGCGCGGCAGCTGCACCGCAACCACCATCGTTTGTCGCACTGCCACCAAGAGCTAAAATAATATTCTTGCATCCGCGGCCTATCGCATCTTTCATAAGCTCGCCGACGCCGTATGTAGTAGCTCCGCAAACATCTAAATTATCACCCATCATCGGAAGTCCTGCCGCTGCCGCCATTTCAATAACCGCAGTATTATCAGGCAAAATTCCGTAAAAACTTTCTACTTTTTCAAAGCGCGGGCCGGTAACAGAAAGAGAAATCTTCTCACCGCCAATGGTAGAAAGAAATGCGTCAACGCTGCCTTCACCACCGTCTGCAATCGGAACGGAAACCACTTCAGCATCCGGAACAAGCTCTAATATTGCATCCTTCATAGTATCGCAGACGAGCTGTGACGACATTGTACCCTTAAAAGAATCAGGCGCTAAAATAAATTTCATTGTTATCTTCCTTTGTGAAAAACCTTTTCGTACATATCAAGTGATCGCTTAATGCACTCGACTGCTTCTTCTCTTCCTGAAATTTCTGATACCGCGGTTTTCATTCCCTCGAGCGCCTTATAAATACTAAAGAAGTGGCACATTTCATCAAAAATATGCTTAGGCAGCTCAGAAATATCCCTGTAATGATTATAATTCGGGTCATTAAACGGAATCGCAATAATCTTTTCGTCCAATCTGTCGTCATCGGTCATCGAAATCATACCAATCGGGTACGCCCTTACCATAGTAAAGGTTTCAATCGACTCACTGCACAGAACCAAAACATCAAGCGGGTCAAAATCATCCGCATAAGTACGCGGAATGAATCCGTAATTTGCAGGATAACGGGTTGAAGTATATAAAATACGGTCAAGTATAACAAGGCCCGTTTCCTTATCGAGCTCATATTTTTTCTTCGAGCCCTTTTCAATCTCGATGACTGCAATGAAGTCCTCAGGTTGAATTCGCTCACGACTTATATCATGCCATATATTCATAATAAAACCCCTTTCCTTAATTTTTATTATACAACACATATATTAAAAACGCAATTAAACTTTTTCCTCCCCGTATTTGACAAAATATTTTCTCAAATTTTGCTAAAATTTACTCAAAGGAGGTTTAAAACATGAGAATTATGAGTACAAAAAACGGCTCTACCCTTTCAATTTCACTTGAGGGCGAGCTTGACCATCACGCAGCAAAGCGCGCGATAAGCACACTCGGCGGAATTATCGACACCGAATTACCACGCGCGGTTACATTAAATTTAAGAGGCTTAAGCTTTATGGATAGCTCAGGTATTGCACTCGTTATGCACACTTACCGTCAGCTTTCCGACCTTTCGGCAACGCTTAAAATTGAGGATGTGCCAAATCAGAGCTTTAAGGTTTTAAACGCCGCAGGGATTCCGAGGCTTATATCAACTACAAAAGGAGAATAAACATGAAATGCACAAATGAAATGACACTGACCATCCCCTCGCGCTCCGCAAACGAGAGCTTTGCACGAAGTACACTCGCCGCTTTTACCGCTCAGCTCGACCCGACACTTGACGAGCTAAACGACATAAAAACCGCGGTATCCGAGGCGGTTACCAACTGTATCGTTCACGCCTATCCTGACACGGTGGGCAAGATTTACATAAAAGCGCGTCTTTTCGACAACAATACGGTTGAAATAACAATTCGCGACAAGGGCTGCGGAATTTCCGATATTGAAAAAGCGCGCGAGCCGATGTTCACAACAGGAAATGATGAGCGAAGCGGAATGGGTTTTACAATAATGGAGAGCTTTACCGATAATTTGCGCGTGCGCTCATCTTGTCGCGGCACAACGGTTACTATGAAAAAGAAAATATCCATGCGCATAAGCGGAGGTAAAAGCTTTGACTGATAACCTGTCGCTTATCGCTGCCGCAAAGTCGGGCGACGAAGATGCTCTCGAACGTGTAGTTTCTGAAAATTACGGGCTTGTCTGGAGCGTTGTGCGCCATTTTACCGGGCATAATGTCGATAAAGAAGACCTTTTTCAGCTCGGCTGTATGGGGCTTATAAAGGCGGTATCAGGCTTTGACGAAACGCTTGGAAATCAGTTTTCCACCTATGCCGTGCCTAAAATCGCGGGTGAAATACGCAGATTCCTACGCGATGACGGAACGGTTAAGGTAAGCCGTTCGCTCAAAGAGAATAACCGCAAAATAAGACTTGCCCGCGAGGCACTCTCTCACTCACTCGGACGCGAGCCGACGCTATCCGAACTTTCCGAGAAAACCGGCTTCACGGTGGAAGAAATAGCTCAGGCGGAATTTGCAACGGGAGAAGCGGATTCGCTAAATCGTGAAACTAATGACGACGGAGTTCCGCTCGAAAGTTTACTCGGTACCGACGGAATTGAGGAGCGTGTGCTCGAGAAACTCGCACTTGAAAGTGCAATGGCAAAGCTTCCTATTCGTGAGCAGAAAATTCTTAATTTGCGCTTTTTCCACAGTTTAACGCAGGAAAAGTGCGCTAAAATTCTCGGAATATCTCAGGTGCAGGTGTCGCGAATTGAGCGCGCATCGCTCAAAAAGCTCCGCGAATACATCACTCTTCCTTGACTTTAGCTCCTATATTTATTATACTAAAGCTACTATGTTTTCAGGAGCTAAGTATGGAAATCCATTTATCAGACCACTTTGATTATAAAAAGCTTTTTCGCTTTACCTTCCCGTCGATTGTAATGCTTCTTTTTACATCGCTCTACGGCATTGCAGACGGGCTGTTTGTAGCAAATTTTGCAGGTAAGCAGGCACTTGCGGCGATTAATTTCGTATATCCAATTCTTATAATTTTATCCACCTTCGGGTATATGTTCGGTGTCGGCGGAAGTGCGCTCGTTGCAAAAACTATGGGCGAAGGCAAAAAGGAAAAGGCAAACGAATTATTTTCCCTTTTCGTTTATATTTCAACCGCACTTGGCATTATCTTCGCAATTCTCGGCTTTTTCTTCTTAAAACCGCTTATGGCACTTCTCGGTGCTGAAGGTGAGATGCTAAATAAAGCTGCAACTTATGGGCTTATTTTGCTGATCACTATGCCTTTTTGGAACCTTCAGTTTATGTTCCAGATGTTCTTTGTAACGGCAGAAAAACCAAAACTCGGGCTTTATGTAACAATTCTCGCAGGTGTTACGAATATTGTTCTCGACGCACTTTTTGTCGCAGTATTTAAATGGGGCATTGCAGGTGCAGCAATCGCAACGGGAATAAGTCAGCTCGTCGGCGGCGGTGTTCCGCTTATTTACTTTTTCCGCAAAAACGCAAGCACTCTGCGGCTCGGTCGCGCTAAATTCGATAAAAAAGCCTCTCTTAAAGCCGCAACCAACGGCTCATCCGAGATGGTTACGGGAATATCCGGCTCGCTCGTCAATATTCTTTATAACACTCAGCTATTAAAATATGCAGGTGAAGACGGCGTTGCTGCATACAGTATTATTATGTATGTGAGTATGATTTTCATCGGCATGTTTTTTGGCTACTCAAATGGTGTTGCCCCGGTTACAAGCTACCATTACGGTGCCGAAAATCACTTAGAGCTTAAAAGCTTACTTAAAAAGAGCCTCAGTATTTTAGTTGTATCATCAGTTCTTATGCTTGCAATATGTATAGGCTTTGCAAAGCCGTTTTCTTATCTGTTCTCTGGAGGCGACTCTTCCCTTTTTACTCTTACCTATAACGGTCTTTTAATTTACGGAGTAAACTTTCTCTTTGCAGGACTTGCGATATTCGGCTCATCGTTCTTTACATCTCTGAATAATGGCGCTGTGTCGGCAACAATATCATTTCTCAGAACCTTTGTATTCCAGGCGATTTTAGTACTGCTCTTTCCTGTTTTCTGGGGTATTTCGGGAATATGGTGGTCGATAGTAGTTGCAGAAGCGCTCGCTGCAATAGTTTCAATTTTCTTTATATTAATAATGCGCGATAAATATCAATATTAAAAAAGACCACCATATGGTGGTCTTTTTCTTTTTAGTTATACTTAACGCTCATTAATTTCTTAGCGTGGTTATAAGCTGCATCTAAGCCGCCCTTTTCAAGGATTTCTGCAAATTCCATAATGCACTTAAAGTCATCGGAATTCTTATCCAGTCCTGCAATCTGAGTTAAAATCTCATCCTTCGGCATCTGCGATGCCTCGTCTGCACTGAACTTCATTGCAGCGGCAACTGCGATGTAGAGGTAATACGGCTTAACGCCTGCCTTATTGCAGCTGTGGATTGTGCCCACAAGTCTGTCTTCCGGCGAGAGCTTTCTCTTCAAGTCGCGGCCAACACGGAACACGGTATCGCCGAGCTTCTTGTTGGTGAAGCGATAGAGAAGATCCTCAACGTGCTCATAAAGAGCTTTTGTATCCGCATTATAGTTAATTGAGAGTGCAAGAGCTGAAGAAACCATACCGCGAACGACGATTCGCTCGATTTCCGGATCAGCAATTGCCTGCCAGATATACTCATAGCCCTTGAGTGCGCCGAGATAAGCGGTCATTGAGTGACCCATATTGTGGATATAAAGCTTGCGCTCGATGTAGAGCTGGAACGGAGCATGAGCTTCCATATTCTTAATCGGCGGGATTTCACCACGGAATGCGTCGCGGTCTACGATAAGAGTGCAGAACGGCTCAACGCAAACGCGGAGTATGTCGCCCTTTGTCATTTCCGGAGTCTGAATCGGAACCATACGGCCGATGGAAGCTTCAACTAAACCTACAGTCTCGTTAAATGTCTTCTTTTCATCATCGGTAAGCTCCTTTGCAATTTCGTTGCGAAGGAATGTGTCTGCACCGATTAAGTTCTCGCAAATGATAATGTTAAACGGAGTGAAGTTGCCGTTCTCCCAGCGCTTTTTAAGACCTTTTGCAAGGTTTCCCGTAATGCGCGGAAGCACGTTTACACCAACTGCAGTTGCCATAACATCAGCCTCTGCAATTGCTGCTACAACAGCATCAACATCCATACCGTTAACGCCTGAAACGTTCTTAACGGTCACTTCGGAATCTCCGTCATTTTCTAAAATTTCAACTGTGTACTGACCTCTCTCATTAAGAGCGTCAATAACCTGCATATTAACATCGACAAAACTAACTTCATAGCCCGATAAGCTCATAAGCTGACCGATGAAGCCGCGGCCGATGTTACCTGCACCGTACATAACTGCTTTCATAATTTTTCTCCTTTTAGGGTGTTATAAGTCCGATAATTTCTTCACACGATATGCCTAAAAAATAATTTTCTGATTTTATTTCACTAAATACCGCGCGCACCGCAGCATTATTATGATTTATGCCGCAAAGTAAACTTTCAATTTCCGAAACATCACGAATACCAAAGAAATCGCCTGAAAATTTAGCTGCCTTTATTGTACCGCGAGAAACCTCCAGACTCACCTCAACCGTGCCTGACGGGAATCTCTTTTTATTGTGGAACGTGTATTTAGGCGATGAGCCGAAATTCCACTCCCACGAGCGATACTTCTCGGAAAGCTTTAAAATTTCTTCATTCTCTTCTTTAGTAATATCGCGCACAACCGTGTCAGGATATTTTTTGCAAACGGCACATCTTATGGCATCAATTACTTCATCTACCGTAACATCCTTAACAGCGCTTATATTTATAACGCGCGATGAAACGGAAGCAATTCCCTTTGATGCAATTTTCTCTTTATCGGGAGTAAGCGCCTTTGAAAGTACTGAGAGGTCAGAGTTTATAAGCAAGGTTCCGTGGTGTAAAATTCTTTCCCCTCGCACTGCCTGCGCGTTGCCCGACACTTTAAAATCGCCGAGCATTATATCATTTCGGCCCGAGAGCTTAAGCTCAACACCTAAGCTTTTAAGCGCCGAAACAACCGGCTCCGTAAAATAAGAAAAGTCAGAAAACCACTTTTTCTCATCACAGATAAAGGTAAAGTTTAAATTACCGAGATCCTGATACATAGCGCCACCGCCGGAGAGCCTTCTCACGACGGAAATATTATTCTTTGAAACAAAATCAGAATCGAGTTCGGCTAACGTGTTCTGATTCTTGCCGACTACGATTGCATTTTCATTCTGCCAGAGAATAAACGCATTATCGTCATAGCGGTCGAGGAAATATTCCTCGACCGCCATATTATAATATGCGTCCCTTGACCGATTTACAAGGAAAATCATAAATTCAGATTATACGCCGTACTTTGAACGACGGAGCTCCTCATTATCGGTGAAGTTGCCCTTAGCTTCGTAGCCCGGAATCGGCATTACCTTCTGATGGATAGTGTCGATAATCCAGTCAGCCTGCGGGAAGAAGTCTGCATCGAGCTCGTAGCACGGAGTGATCCAGTTGCGAGCACCTACTACTGCAGGAGGTGCATCGAGGTCGTCGAAGCAAACCTGACCGATTGTGTATGCCATATCCTTGAGGATAGAGCCGCGAGCACAAGCATCAGATGCAAGAACGATCTTACCTGTCTTCTTAACAGACTCAACAACCTTGTCATAGTTAAACGGAACAATGCTGCGAGCATCAATAACTTCAGCAGAGATACCGTACTTCTCTTCTAAGATCTTAGCTGCATCGAGTGCACGATAGAGAGTAGCACCGATGGTAAGAATTGTAACGTCTGAACCGACCTTCTTGACATCCGGCTCGCCGAGCGGGATTTCGTAGTATCCTTCCGGAACGCCGCCCTCGTGGAACTGCTCGCCGACATCGTAAATTCTCTGGCTCTCGAAGAAGATAACCGGATCGGTACCTGCAAGAGCTGAGTTCATAAGACCCTTAGCATCATACGGAGTTGTCGGGAATACGCACTTGAGACCCGGAATGTGAGCGATCATTGAAGACCAATCCTGTGAGTGCTGAGCGCCGTACTTAGAACCAACTGAAATACGAACGACAACCGGCATCTTGATAATGCCAGCACTCATTGACTGCCACTTAGCGAGCTGGTTGAATACTTCATCCCCTGCACGACCTAAGAAGTCACAGTACATAAGCTCAACGATTGCGCGACCACCGCTCATTGCGTAACCAACAGCTGAACCAACGATAGCAGCCTCAGAAATCGGTGAGTTGAAGAAACGATGATACGGAATAGCCTCGGTAAGACCACGGTAAACAGCGAATGCGCCGCCCCAGTCACGGTTATCCTCACCGTAAGCTACAAGAGTCGGATCCTCATAGAACTTATCGATAATAGCCTCAAAGAGACCATCACGAAGCTGGTAAACTTTATTCTTTGAAACCGGCTTGCCGTCTTTATCAAATGCAAAGCGCTCTTTCTTAGCGATCTGCTTAACGCGCGGGTTCTCTTCCTTCGGCATGAGAACGTCAGGCTTGCGGTCTTCCATCTTAGCAACCTTGTTGTTTGAGAACATAATTTTCTCGATAGCGTCCGGATTAGCGGAGAGGCTCATACGCGGAGAAACGCTCTCGTCAACTGCCTTGCGGCAAGCATCTGTAATAAGGTTCTTAACATCCTCAAGGATAGCGTCGAACTCTTCACGAGTTGCAACTTTAGCCTTAATGAGCTTTGTGCTGTATGCCTTGAGAACATCTTCTGCGATCCAAGCATCGATCTCCTCCTGAGTACGGTAGCTGGAAGCGTCAGACGGAGAGTGACCGGTAACACGATATGTAAGAACATCGAGGAGAACCGGGCCTTCCTTCTTCTCAAGTAACTCTTTCTTACGGCGCATAGCGTCGATAACTGCGAGCGGATTGTAACCGTCAACACGCTCAGCATGCATCTGGTTCGGAGTTAAACCTGCACCGATACGAGCCGGCATATTGTAACCCATGGTCTCACCGATTGTCTGACCACCCATACCGTACATGTTGTCGAAGATGTTGAAGATGAGCGGGAGACCGCCACCGTGTGCCTCATCCCAGAGTTCACGGAACTGATCCATAACAGCCATGTTCATAGCCTCGAATACCGGACCGCAACCGAGAGATGCGTCGCCGATGTTACAAACAACGATACCCTTCTTCTCGTTTACCTTCTTAAAGAGTGCAGCACCGAGTGAAATTGTACCTGAACCACCAACGATAGCGTTGTTCGGGTAAATACCAAACGGAGTAAAGAATGCGTGCATTGAACCGCCAAGACCGCGGTTAAAGCCTGTTGTACGAGCAAATACCTCAGCAAGAGCACCGTATACTAAGAACTCAACAGCGAGCTTCTTAACATCAGTTCTCTTCTTGCCGTCTGACTCGAGAGCACGGAGAATATCACCGTCGAAGAAGTTTTCCATAACTTCCATAAGCTCTTTCTCAGAAAGCTTTTCGATACACGAAAGACCCTTAGCTAAGATTTCACCATGGCTTCTGTGTGAACCAAAGATGTAGTCATCGCGGGTTAAGATGTAAGCCTGACCAACAGCTGAAGCCTCCTGACCTGTTGAAAGGTGAGCAGGACCCGGGTTGTTATAGTCAACACCGTTGTAGTGGTTGGTAGTCTTGATAGAATAGAGCATTGTCTCAAACTCACGGATGATAGCCATATCGCGGTAGATACGCATGAAATCCTCTTTGGTATAGATGCTGCTCTCTTCCTTGATTGTTTTCTTATACTGGTTTACCGGAATGTCTTCGAAGTGGATAAAACCGCTTTCTCTGCACTTCTTCGGGTCTAAATATTGTGACTTAGGCATTTTTTAGTTCCTCCTTATTTTAACTTAAATATAGCTTCACGGACGATTTCGCAAACTGTCGGATGCGGGAAGACCATTTCCTTAACATCGGAAACGCGCATTTCACACTCAACCATCATAGCAGCTGAGAAGATAATCTCTGATGCGTATGAACCGATCATGTGAACGCCGATAATCTTATCGGTCTTCTCTTCAACAAGCACCTTGCAAATGCCGTCATACTCTGTATTTTCAGCCATGTAACGGCCTGAGTACATCATGCTGACTGTTGACTTCTTAAACTTAATACCAGCTTTCGCAGCGCTCTCTTCGGTATAACCGACGCCTGCAACCTCAGGATTAGTGTAGATAACAGCCGGAATTGCGTTGTAACGAACGCGGTCTTTCTTACCGACGATATTGTTAACAGCAACCTCTGCCTCACGGTAAGCGGTGTGAGCGAGCATGCTTCTGCCGTTAACATCACCAACTGCATAAACATTCGGAATGTTTGTACGGCACTTGTCGTCAGCCTTAACTGCAGCTCTGTCCATCTCAACGCCGATCTTCTCAACGCCCTTCGGAGCTGTCGGACGGCGGCCGATTGAAACGAGCACGCAGTCAGCCTTTACTTCAACGGTCTCACCGTTTAATTCATAGCTGATAGTATCCTTACCGAGGGAAACAACCTTAGCACCGAGCTTAAAGTCGATACCCTTCTTGATGTAAGAGTTAAGTAAAATCTCAGAAATCTCGCGGTCGTTAGCACCTGCGATATTCGGAAGCATTTCAACAACAGTAACATCAACGCCTGCGGAATTGAAATATGAAGCCATCTCAAGACCGATAACGCCACCGCCGATAACGACGAGCTTCTTCGGTAATGTGGTCATATCTAAGATTTCACGGTTTGTAACTGCAAAACCTGAATCAACTGCTTCACGGAGACCCGGAATCGGCGGAACAACAGCTTCAGAGCCGGTAGCGATGATGAGGTTCTTACCTTCAATCTCCTCGCCGCCTGCTGAAACTACAAAACCTTCCTTCTTACCGACGATCTCACCCTCAGCCTCATAAACCTTAACCTTACCTGCGCGGAGTGCGCCCTTGATACCTGCAACTAACTTGTCGCGAACCTGGTTCTTACGAGCAATGATTGCAGCGTGGTCAATTGATGAGCCTGAAACTGAAACACCGTAAGCATCGCCATGCTTTGTGTAATCATAAATCTTTGCAGAGTTTAAGAGTGTCTTTGTCGGGATGCAGCCTTCGTTTAAGCAAACACCGCCGAGAAAACGCTTCTCAACAACAGCAACGGAAAGACCTGCCTCTGCAGCACGCTCTGCAGCGAGGTATCCGCCCGGGCCACCGCCCAATACGACTAAATCAAACATTTTACAGTGTCCTCCTTACATTCCTAAAAGCATTGTGAAGTTTTCGAGTGCGTTGCAAAGTTCCTTTAAGAAACGAGCAGCCGGCGCACCGTCAACTGCACGATGGTCAAATGTGAGTGAGAGACCCATTGCCGGATATGTGGTTAAGTTGCCGTTAACCTCACGAACGCGGGTCACAACAGTGTCAACACCGAGGATTGCAGTCTGCGGCGGGTTGATAACCGGAGTAAAGCTCTCGATACCGAGGCTACCGAGGTTAGTAACTGTAAATGTACCACCCTTTAAGAGGTCCGGGCTGCAAGAGCCGGTACGGCACATTCCGCAAACATCCTTAGTTGTAGCAGAAATCTCCTTAAGAGACATCTTGTTAGCATTGAATACGGTCGGAACCATAAGTCCACGCTCTGTATCGGTAGCAACACCGAGGTGAACGTTATTGAAGCGAACCATCTTATCATCAAAGAAGTGTGAATTTAAATCCTTGTGGTTTAAGATAACACGTGAAACAGCAAAGAGAATCATATCGTTGAGAGTAACCTTCTCCATTCCCATTGCTTCGCCCTGATTCTTTAAAACCTTGCGGTATGCCATAATTGCGGTAGCATCAAAGCTTGTGTTAAGAGTGAGCTGAGCCATATTTGAAAGAGATGCATGCATTGACTTAGCAATAACCTTACGGATATTGGAGAGCTTGATCTCTTCAGAATCAGCAACATCTGCAACCGGAGCAGCAGCCGCAGCCGGAGCAGCTACAGGAGCAGCAGCCGGAGCATTGAGGTCAGCAGTGCTTACTCTGCCGCCGATACCTGTACCGCCGTTTGCAGTAGAAGCACCCTGTGCTGCGTATGTAGTGGTCTTACCTTCAGCAATTAACTTTTCAACATCGCGCTCAATGATTCTTCCCTTAGGACCTGTCGGAACAGCCTGAGAAAGATCAGCGCATGAACGCTCAGCTAAGTGCTTAGCACGCGGAGAGATAGCAATCTTACCGTCAGCTGACTTTGTAGCAGTTGCAACCGGAGCTGCAGCTACAACAGGAGCAGCAGCTACAACAGGAGCTGCCTCAGCAGCAGGTGCCTCAGTTGCACCGTTCGGGTCAAACTCTGATGCGTCATCACCCGGTGCGCCGATTGCACATACATTTGTAAGGCACGGAACATCGTCGCCCTCTTCAAAGAAGATAGCAAGCAGTGTGCCGCCAACCTTTGCGGTTTCTTCAAAGCTAGCCTTATCTGTTTCATATGAGAATAATACATCGCCGATAGCGACCTCATCCCCAACCTTCTTCTTCCATTCAGCAATGATACAGCTCTCAACCGACTGACCCTGTCTCGGCATGATTACCGGAGTTGCATTAGAAGTTCCCTTCTTTGCAACCGGAGCAGCAGGAGCAGCAGCCGGTGCAGGTGCAGCAGCAGGTGCCGGAGCCGGAGCTTCTGCAGCAGCAGGAGCAGCTGATGCGCCATTCGGGTTAAACTCAGATGCATCCTCACCGGGTGCGCCAATTACGCAAACATTGGTAAGGCACGGAACATCGTCACCCTCTTCAAAAAATATCTCAAGCATTGTGCCGCCAACCTTAGCGGTTTCTTCAAAGCTTGCCTTATCGGTCTCGTAGGAGAAAAGTACGTCACCGATAGCGACTTCGTCGCCTTTTTTCTTCTTCCATTCCGCGATGATACAACTCTCGACGGACTGGCCCTGTCTCGGCATAATTACCGGTGTTGCCATTAGTTTTGCCTCCTTATATAAAATTAAACTTGACTGATTTTCGTCAAATGATTGCTTCTAACAAAAAATGTTAGTTTCAATCATTCATATTAATTGTACATTCTATTTACATAATTGTCAATCGTTTTTTATTAAATTATTATAAAATCTCAACACCTTTTTCGATGAGGTAATTTCTTATGTCATCGGGCAGATTTCCATCGGTTACGATTGCGTCAATTTCATCTGCGGTTGCAAAGGTGTGAGGCATTGCATTTCCAAGCTTTGTGCTATCCATAAGCATGATGCATTTCCTTGCTTTTTTAACCACTGCCCCCTTGAGCGCACAGTCGTGAATATTACCGCAAGTAAAGCCACTTTCCGGACTGAATGCAGTGACCGCAAGAAAGGCTACATCAATATTAAGTCTCTCAATTGCATTCTGCGCCTGCGGGCCTGCAAGAGAGATGTTATTGTGGTTAACCTCGCCGCCTAAAACATTTACCGTCGCCTGCTTTAAATGCAGTAAATCAAGCGCAATATTAAGACCGTTTGTAGTAATGAGAAGAGGCACATCCTCTATCCTTTTAACAAGCTCAACAATAGTACTGCCGGCATCCAAATAAATCGAACTTCCCTGCGAAATGAGTTTCGCCGCTTTCTCGCCTATAATGCGCTTTTGCTCGGTATTAATTGCACTTCGCTTCGAGAACACATCCTCGACCAGACCACTTATTGATTTAAGTGATTTCGCACCGCCGTGAACCCTTATGATACTTCCCTCGCGTTCGAGAGTTTCAAGGTCGCGGCGTATCGTCATTTCGGATACACCGGGAACTAATTTTTTTAGTTCTCCAAGAGTTACCTTGCTTTTTTGTTGTATATATTCGTTGATTTTTTCGCGTCTTGTGTTCATATTATCACTCCAAAATGTTCGTTTCTAACATTTTAACATTATTATTCATCTTTTGCAACCCTTTTATAAAATAAGTCTCTGTATCAGATAAGTATTGATATGCATAAATGACCTTTTTACGAATACATAATAGAAAATGAGAAGGAGCAAGGTGTATTTCACCTTTGCTCCTTTTAGAATGTATGCTGTTTAGTTAAAGAACTTGGAATTTGTTTAACTGTTTTCAGCAATCCATTTTTTTGACCAAATAAACAATGTTTCGGACATCAAATTGAAATCTACCATTCCTCCATTTTTCAAATTTATAAAGGTTTCTACAATTGCCAGTTCATTTTGGGACACAACTTGAAGTAAGTCCTTTTGACGGCTGATATAGTTACCCGTTTGCATGAAAGCAATTGCCTGTATGATAAAAGAAGCAGATTTATACAATCCACGTAAAATATCTTCGCTCTTTTCATAAAGCATATTGTGTATACATGCGTGGAATATGTTGCAGGCACCCATTTTAATCGCTCTGTTCACAGCACTTTCGTCAACAACAGCTATAACTTCGTCAAGACTTCCCTTAATTGGAGTGGTGTCATTACAAAACTGGAACAGGTCAGATGGCTCCCAATTCATAATTTCCTTTTTTCCTGAAAGGAACCCACAAATCAGTTCTCTATGAGACACGGTATCAAGCATGTTATTATAAAGTTGAATATCCATAGCAGATAACTCGTCCAAAATCACAACAATATCAATATCGCTTGTTTCTGTCGCTTCGCCACGACCATAACTACCTTGCAGACCTACAAACCATACGCGGTTTGCAAAAGTCTCATTTAGTATCTGCAAGAAGTTTTGCATCCAAGCAGTAATATCTATCATCTTAATCACCTCGGTAAATTCTTATTTGTCGAACTCTTTCTATCTATATAGATTGTAAAAAGTTTAAATATCTAACCATACTATATCATTTTTTAGCCTATTTGTCATCTATTTACGCATAATCATCTTTAAAAATGTATTTTTTTCTTTATCAATACTTATATAGGACAGAAACTAAAATAAAAAAGGCACGTTTTAACGGGCCTAAATTCTATTTACAATCATCGCCATACTCTGCTTTGCAAGATATGCTGCTTCTTCATTTATCGCCTGAACTATCGCAATAATGAAAATCGCGGCAAATATGACTGACAGCGCCATTTTCCAACCATTTGGCCAATCGGTAAAATAATGCATTAAAAATATACCGAGCGGTGGGAAAACGCAAAGACATAAAACAACGATAACCGGATTACCAAAAAACTTTTTCACTGTCTCACCTCCTGTGCAAAGCTATTTGATATTATTTAAGATCTTCCGGTAAGATTCCATTCTCGAGATAATCTTTTGCTATCGCTTCGGCTTTTTTCCACAATCTCGGGTCCTCTTCGAATTCTTTTATAATCCACCAAAGCTGGTTTTTGTTTCTTCCGTGCAAATCGAAATCCTTTCTGATGCAACACTTCTTATCTTCCACAAATTGCTTATACGCTTTTGCGCAATCATTGTAATGATAAGTGTTATGAATATCTTCATTTTGCAATTTCTTGTATTGTTTGCGCGTTGATGGGTTCAATCTTCCGAAAAAGCTACTCATTTTTTTATCAAGAAACTCTTTTTTCGTGTTATATTCTTTTAATCTATTATCATAGCTTTTCTTTGCTTGTCTAAACGCTTCAAGGCAGGTTTCCTTTAGCATCTCATCGGTTATCTGTCCTGTTGCCTTTTGCCATATACTATGTTTTTTCTGAAGCGTCATATAGCGAATAACAAATTCTCCCACTTCCTTGAGATTGTCAGGAAGACTTATAAAGTTTCTGCCGTCATATCCTATGCCATTGTGATTCGGCATATAAAAACTATCCGATAAATCCCAATATGTATAGTCGTCAAGAAATTTAAATTCCGTATTAAAAAGTTGCTCGCCTTTATCGACTATCCATTCCATATCAAGTTCATAAGGATTTTCCAGCAGATACACTTTTCTGATTTTGCCGATAAATGCACTTAACTGCAAAGCATACATAGTATATGTATGCTTCTTGTGCGCGAAGCCCTTTGATATATAAACTTCAATAGCTTTGATTGTTTTAACTATAAAATTCTTGTAAATCGAAATCTTTTCTTCAATAGGATAAAAAGCATTCTCTAACAGAGCAACCGCTTTGTCAAGTTGCTTTTCCAAAACTTCAAATGTTGTTGTAGCAAAAAAGTCGCGTGAAATCGTCGCGAGAAATCCCCAATAAAAATTCACCACGGGATCGTCCTGTTTTATCAGCATAAGTTCATTGCACATAGTTATCGCCGTGTTATAATTTTTAATATCTGCGGCATCTTTCATCATAGATACTGCCAACTCTGCATTTTCGCGTGTTATTTCCATCATTTATCACCGCTCATATTTTTATTGCTTTCATAATAACATACAAATATGCATTATTCAATAATATTTTGTTAATAATAGGAAAAAGCATATCAGAAAGGAATGATAATATGAAAGGCTATGCAATGCTTGGAATCGGTAAGACAGGCTGGATTGAAAAAGAGAAGCCAAAATGTGGCGAGCTTGACGCAATCGTTTCCCCGATTGCAATTTCACCCTGCACTTCCGACATTCACACCGTTTGGGAGGGTGCACTCGGCGAGCGCACCAATATGATTTTAGGCCATGAGGCAGTCGGTGAGGTTGTCGAGGTTGGTAAACTCGTTCGCGATATAAAGGTTGGCGACCGTGTAATAGTTCCGGCAATTACGCCTGATTGGGGTAAGGTTGAAGCACAGGGCGGCTACTCAATGCACTCGGGTGGAATGCTCTCAGGCTGGAAGTTTTCAAATTTCAAAGACGGTGTATTCTCCGAATATTTCCATGTAAACGAGGCAGATGCAAATTTAGCTATCTTACCTGAAGGGGTAAACCCATCTCACGCAGTAATGCTCAGTGATATGGTACCGACAGGGCTTCACGGTGCTGAGCTCTGCGACGTGCAATACGGCGACTCGGTCTGCGTAATCGGAATCGGCCCGGTTGGTCTTATGTCGGTTGCAGGTGCTGCGCTTCGCGGTGCGGGTAAAATCTATGCTGTCGGCTCTCGTCCGAATTGCATCGAGGCGGCAAAATACTATGGTGCGACCGATATTGTAAATTACAAAAACGGCGCACTTCTCGATCAGATTATGGAGCTTACTCACAACAAAGGTGTTGACAAGGTAATCGTTGCCGGTGGTGATAACGACACTTTTATCGACGCGGTTAAAATGCTTAAACCGGGTGGAATTATCGGTAATGTAAACTATCTCGGAAGTGGTGATTATGTCCGCATTCCGCGAATTGAATGGGGCTGCGGAATGGGGCACAAAACGATTGCAGGCGGTCTCATGCCGGGCGGTAGAAGAAGAATGGAAAAGCTTGTATCCTTACTTTCAAACCATCGTCTTGACACTTCCCGACTTCTCACCCATTGCTTTAACGGCTTTGATCATTTAGAAGATGCTCTCCTTCTTATGAAAGATAAACCGGCAGATTTAATTAAGCCTGTCGTTGTTATATAGAAAAAAGCCTTTCCGTATGGAAAGGCTTTTATTATTTAATATACTCAAATTCAAGGTCGTAGATAATAATCGTATCGCCCTCTTCAACACCGCGCGCCTCAAGTTTATCAAACACTCCGTTTTTACGAAGCAAATTTTCAAAATAAAGTCGCGATTCATGGTCTGAGAAGTTGACCGAACCCATAGCACGCTTAATCCAATTAGCCTCGACCATATATACATCACCGTTAAGTCGCGTAATTTCAATATTATAGTCGTGGTCAATTTCTTCAACAGGTGCTACATATTCAGGTTCATAAGTCTTAATCGGCGGTAGCGTTGAGAGCATTTCTGAGATTTTGTTAAGCAGCGCATCAACACCGCCACGAGTTGCAGCCGACATCTCAAAGAAAGGAAGCCCCTTAGCTTCAATATAGCTCTTGAATGTCTCAATCTGCTCCCTATCGTAAACAAGATCACATTTATTTGCCGCGACAATTTGCGGACGCGAAGCAAGCTCAGGATTATAACGTTCAAGCTCCTCGTTTATTTTTTCGAAATCGTCAATCGGGTCTCTTCCTTCGCTGCCCGAAACATCAACAATATGCACAAGAAGGCGGCATCTGTCAATATGACGCAAAAAGGTATGGCCAAGACCTGCGCCCTCACTTGCACCCTCAATAATGCCCGGGATATCCGCCATTACATACGAGAATTCCTCATTTACGCGTACAACGCCCAAATTTGGCGTAAGCGTTGTAAAATGATAGTTCGCAAT
>JAZPZP010000090.1:0-9640 GCA_045544695.1 Eubacteriales bacterium
ATCTGGCGAACTTCTTTTTTGGTTGCAAAGTGAGCAATATTTTGATAAAATAAAAACACTTTGATGAAATAGAGGTAAATAAAAATGGAAAAGCTTGTGAAAAGAATAAACGAACTTGCCGCAAAATCAAAAAAGCAGGGCTTGAGTGATGAAGAAAAGACCGAACAAGCAGCTCTCAGACAGGAATATATCAGAAGATTCCGCCAGGGTATGGAAAATACACTCAGTAATGTATATATAGTAGATGAAAACGGCAACAAGAAAAAAGTTGAGAAGAAGAAATAACGGTCACTTTGTGACCGTTATTTCTTTTTAATTTTGAGTTTTGAGAGCATCAGGTTTCCAAAGTCACTGTGGTTTTCAACGGTACAAACCTCGCCAAACATAAAAAGTCCAAGCCCGTCTGACTTAATACCGTGTTCAAGAGTACCCTTAAGGCCGGCACAGCCAAAGATTATTACATCTTTATCATCATAGAATTTTGAAATTCGCTCCTGCGCCTTGTCTGCAGGAAGGTAACGCAAAAACATCTTCTCGTGCACATCGCGGCCGGAAAAAAGCCTTCCGTCTTTTATCGACATATGGGCATTGATGCCAAATTCATCAGCGAGAGTAAGATGCTCAAAATCTTCTTCGGCGATTCCATACTTTTTCTTTTCATTATTGAGCCAGGTGAGCGCGTCAACACCATCAATTTTATCGATAAATCTCGGGTCGGTAAATGAAATTTTATGCTCACTTAAAGTGTCGTGAACATTCTCACAAATTGCGGTAAATTCAAAACGCTCATCATCGATTAAAAAGAGCGCAACCTCGCAATTTCCGTAAATTAAAGCGCTTTCTCCGGTTACAGGGTCAATTGCGCCCGCACCGCCGACAAATGGAATCGGAAGCTTTGCGGTAAGTGTTTTCATAAACTCGTTTTCACTTCCTGCATTGCCGAATAAAACGATACCCGCTTTGAAATTGCCGCTCGGGATTTTGTTTAAACATTCATCGTAGCTTCCGCAAATTGCAATTCCTGAAATATCCTCGGGATAGGCTTCTTTGCGTGGAAGAAGTTCGTTTTCATTTCCGGCAAAGCCGAAAGTCGCACCGCCAAAGCCTTCGGAGTCACGCACCGATGGTGTATAAAATTCCAACTTCATAATAAACACATCCTTTTATAATAAGTATATATAAATAAAAATTAAAAGTAAAGAGAATTTTTGTGATAAACAGTTTGCAAATGCAAAGTATATGTGATAGAATAAATTTTGTAGAAAAATGGAGATTTTTATCTCTAAAAAACATCTGGGGGTAATTTTTATGAGCAGAAAATTGGTTTATGACATCCATGACAAGCCGAAATTCGGCCAGCTTCTGGTGCTTGCAATCCAGCAGGTACTTGCAATTTTGGCTGCTACCATCGCTGTTCCGACGATTATCGGTCTTCCGACGCAGATTCCTGCTGCTATTTTGGGTGCAGGTATCGGTACTTTGGTATATCAGCTCTTTACAAAGTTCAAGAGTCCGGTATTCTTAGGCAGCTCGTTTGCGTTCCTGTCATCTCTCGGAGTTGCGGTTGCATACGGCTACTGCGGCATCATTTTAGGTTCGATTGTTGCAGGTCTTGTTTATGTTGTTATTGCTATTGTAATTCACTTCGTAGGAACAAACTGGGTTGACAAGCTTATGCCGCCGGTTATCATCGGCCCGACAGTTGCACTTATTGGTTTATCTCTTGCAGGCGCTGCAATGGGCGATATTGTTAAGGCTAACTCATCTGTTCTTTACGGTGGTAATAACTTAGTTGCTCTTCTTTGCGGGTTAATTGCTTTCTTCACTATTGTAATTTGCTCAACACAGAAGAAGAGAAAAATGCCGCGTCTTATTCCGTTTATAATCGGTATCGGTGCAGGCTATGTTGCAGCTGCAATCTTTACATTCTTCGGTATGGCTACAAAGTGTGATTACTTAATGATTATAAACTTCCAGCCGATTATCGACAATTTCTACACTGCAGATGGCGTGTTCAAGGGAATTACCGCATTTGTTGATTATCCGCACTTTGCACTTATCGAAGGTATTAAAGAGCTTCTTTCGGGCAATATGTCAGAGGCAATTTTAAATGCTAACCCGAACGCAACTCTTCTTAATGCAGGCGGCATTGTTGAGGTTATTATCGCATTCTTACCGGTTGCGCTCGTTGTATTCGCAGAGCACATCGCAGACCATAAGAACTTATCTTCAATCATTGACCGCGACCTCATTAAGGATCCGGGACTTAAGGCAACTCTCCTTGGCGATGGTGTCGGCTCAATCGCAGGTACGGTATTCGGTATTTGTCCGAACACTACATACGGCGAGAGCGTTGGTTGTGTTGCTATTACAAGAAATGCATCTGTTATCACAATTACAGTAACAGCAATTATGTGTATTGCTCTTTCGTTTATCAGCCCGCTTATGGCGCTTTTACAGACAATTCCGTCATGCGTAATGGGTGGCGTTTGCCTTACATTATACGGATTTATCGCAGTTTCCGGTCTTAAGATGTTTAAAAACTTGGATTTAGACGATAATAAGAACCTGTTTGTTGTTGCATCAATTCTAATTTCAGGTATTGGTGGTCTTGCTATCCAGATTCCGTATGCACTTGATGAAATTGGTGCGGTAGCTAAGACAATTCAGATCACCCCGATTGCAACGGCACTCATTATTGGTATTATAACAAATGCAATTCTCACAAAGGTTGAGAAGGGCAAAGCTGAAAACGAAGAAGAGGATTAAAATGAAAAACTACAGTAATGTAACAATTTTTGACCATCCGCTTGTCAATCATAAAATCGCAATTCTTCGCGATGAGAAGACGAGTATGAAGGAGTTTCGTGAACTTATCGAGGAAATCGCAACTTTAATGACTTTTGAAGCGCTTAAAGACGGCGTTCCGCAGGAAACTCGCGAGGTAAAAACTCCGCTTGAGACCTGTACACAGACCGTTATCAGCGACGGCTCGGTAGTTATCGTTCCGATTCTTCGCGCAGGCCTTGGTATGGTTAACGGTGTTCATGTGCTTTTTCCGTCGGCTAAGGTCGGACACATCGGTATGTATCGCAATGAGGAAACTCTTGAGCCGCAAGAATACTATTGCAAATTGCCGGACGGTATTGAGGATAAGTTAGTCCTTGTGGTTGATCCGATGCTCGCAACGGGAGGCAGTGCAATTGATGCTCTTGATATGCTTAAAAAGCGTGGCTGCAAGAACATAAAATTTATGGCAGTAATCGGAGCACCTGAGGGTGTAAGTCGCGTTGCAGAGGCACATCCCGATGTGCATGTTTATGTTTCAACACTTGACCGTTGTCTTAATGAGAATGGTTACATTCTACCGGGACTTGGCGATGCAGGCGACCGCTTATTCGGCACGAAATAGATAAAATAAATACACAAAAAGGCAACTATAATAGTTGCCTTTTTTTATTCTGTATAGTAAAATTGATATAGTTGATATTAAAAGCTGAAGAAAGGGAGATAGAAGTATTATGAGACAGTATTTGTTACCGAATGAAGGACAGTTTTACAAGGCAAACTTGCATTGTCACTCAACGGTTTCCGATGGTAGAGGAACTCCTGAGCAGATGAAGGAATGCTATAAATCACACGGCTATCAGATTCTTGCGATTACCGACCATGAAATTGTTGCAGATCACTCGGATTTGACTGATCCGGACTTTCTTATGATTACAGGTTTTGAGTATGCTTTTCTCGAACCGCTTGATGACTGGCGCGATGCAGAAACTCTTGAAGTTAATTTTTTTGCACGTGATCCGCACAATGTAACCCAGTTTTGCTTTACTCCCGAAAGATGTTTGCACAATTCTCCAGAGGCGATAGCTTCGGCAAAGATTGTCGGAGATATTTATCCGCGCGAGTATAGCTTTGAAAGCGTTCAGCATGTTATAGATGAAGGTGTTAAGCACGGCTATATTGCAAGTATAAATCACCCGAGCTATTCATACATAAAGCCTGAGTTTTTCGGTAAATTCAAAAACATTTTCGCTATGGAAATCTGCAATCAAGGTTGCTTATATCCCTGCAACGAGTACAACACACAGATGTATGATGAAGTGCTCAGAATGGGCAACAGAATCAGCTGTATCGGCGCTGACGACAATCACTGGTTTGATATTTATGACGATAAAGAAGACATCCGCCCGTGGGCGCACACTATGATTAAGGCAAAGAGTCTTACTTATGATGATGTTTTTGCAGCACTTGAAAACGGCGACTTCTATGCATCTCAGGGCCCGCGCATTGAGGAGCTTTATATTGAGGACGGAAAGGTTTATATAAAAACCTCCAAGGCCAAGGTTATCGCAATGCAAACCGGTGGCAGACGATATAAAACAGTGCAGGCTCCGGCAGGTGAGGATGTAACAGAAGCGGTGTTTGATGTACCGGATGATAACTATATAAGATTCGATGTAGTTGACGGTTACGGTCGCCACGCAAACACTCGCGGATATTTCTTAAAGTAAACAAAACCCCGATAATACAAAAGTATTATCGGGGTTTTAAAATATATATTGAACTTAAATACAAATATATGATAAAATATAAAAAAGGGTTAATTGGAGGGCGTTATATGAAAATATTCAAAAGATTAAGTGCAACTTTTCTGTGCTTTGCGATGCTTATTTCACTTCTACCGCAAATTTCATTAGCAAAAGCGGCAGGCGAGGAAGTACTTACATTTTTCTTTGTTAATAATTTAGAAGGCACTATAAATTTTGTGTATGAAAATTCGCAGACGGATAGCGTTTCTGTTAAAATTGAAAATGAGACTGAGACTTTCTATGATAAGACACACACCTTAACCGATGGAAAGCTCGGTCTTTACGGCGTTTCGCTTAAAGGTGAGGGTAAGTTTAAGCTTACAGTCGGAAATGTAACGCGAAACTTCCACTATTTGGGGAAGGACTATACTGAAACTTTTCCCGAAGTAACTGCTGATGAGGTTAAGACTGAAATTTCAAACCTTACTTCAGACGGGCATCCGTTTTTGTTTGGAAGAAAAAAGGATTTCGTGACTTTGTCGGCAAAAATACTCAGCGGTGAAGATGAGTATTTAAATAAAAGTTATAATGAAATTAAAAAGGATGCAACAGGTTATCTTAGCAAAGCGCCCGTTCCAATAACTACGGATATTTCCAAAAATTCATACATAAGCCGCGGCTTTGAGGGCTGGGAAATCGTTATGAAATGCGCCTTTGTTTATTTGATTGAAGGTGATACCGCATATGCGCAGCGCGCGTACGATGAGGCAAGCTACTTTGCATCAATGGCGAGCTGGGGAACTCATCAGCACATAGACAATAACCAGGCCGCTTTTGCGGTAGCATTGTGCTATGACTGGTTATATGATTGGCTCGGAAGCGAAAAGCAAGCTGAGCTTGTAAATGCACTTAAAGGAAAGCATCTTGATACAATTCATGATATGTACTTAAATCCGACGGATGAAAAATATCAGATTACATTATATCTTCATTATTATGGTGCAAGCAACCATACTATAATTGATAACTCATCGGTTGCAATTCAGGCGCTTGCAATTGCGGATTTAGATAAGGATTACAGTGCTACGCTCATTTCGGGCGCGCTTAAAAACTTAAATGCTCCGATTGCAACGCTCGCTCCGGACTCAATCTGGAAAGAGGGTGCAGGTTATTGGACATTTGCCGGTCCGTTCATCGCGCGACTTTTAAACGCAATGGAATCATCAATCGGAACAACTTTCGGCTACATTGATATGCCGACGGTTAAAAACTTTGGCTATTTCCCGATTTATCAGCAGTCTTCGCAGGGAAGATTTATATATTCAGATAATGGTGAGGGTGTTGACCGTTCTCCAACTCGTTTTTACTTTGCTGAGCTTTGTGAGGATGAGGGTATGCAGAGCTATTGCCTTGAAACCTCAACTCCCGACCCACTCCTTTGCCTTTGGTATGACTCAGATAAAACCTATGAAACTACCGATGCGTTCCAAAAGGATATGCTCTATCGCGACGGAGATACTGTGTCATTCAGAAGCACATGGGAGGGTGAGAATGAACTTTTTGCCGCAATGGCAGTCTCTCCTGTATCGCGCGCAAAAGCGTTCCAGAACTTAGGCTCATTTATCATTGACGCACTCGGTGAGCAGTGGGTTAAAAACCCGGGGAGGGATAGCTATTCACTACCGCAGTATTACCTTGCAGAAGAGGGAAGCCCGCGCTGGACTTATTATTGCACGCGCGCCGAGGCAAACAGCTGCATTGTCATAAACCCTGATTTAAGCGGCGGTCAGAGCCTTAAATCAACAGATAAAATCGACGGGTTTGACAGTGGTGTGTCAAACGCTTATGCGTATGCCGATTTAACAAACACATATCCGCAGGTTACTTCTTATAAGCGCGGAATTCAGATGTATGACTCAAGACGCAAGGTTTGGCTTCGCGATGAAATTAAGCTTTCCGAGACAGGCGATGTATACTCATTTATAAATGTTTATCGCTCCGATATTGAGATTACGCCGGATGGTGCAATTCTCAAAAAAGGCGATAAGAAAATGCTTGTTAAAATATTCTCTGATGCGGATTACTCACTCAGAGTTATGGATGCAGCACCTCTTCCGACCTCTCCGAATCCTGCAGGACAGACGGATTGGACGGTGAACTTGAAACGCCTTGCGATTGTATTTAATGATATTGATGCGGCTGACATAGATGTAGTGTTTGCTCCGTTCTATGGCGATAGCATCCCGACGGTTTCAAAGCCAAACGGCTCTATTACCGAGTGGACTATTGATGAGGATGCTGACACTTTACCCGTTCTTGACTCAATATTAATCGACGGTAAGAAATTAGATGATTTTAATAGCAATGTTAATTTTTACCGCACCGCTGCAAGCAGCGTTTCACCGACTGTTACCGCAACATCGACTGACGGAACGGTTTCGGTAAAGAAAGAGAATTCATATTACAGAGTAACCGTTACAAACAAAAACGGCCTTTCAAATGACTATTTCTTATCACTCTCAATTAAGGGAATTGTGACCGCAGATACGGTTATCGGCGGTGGTTGGTCAGGTGGAGAATACATAGTAAAAGGAAATTACGGCAACAAGGCAGATCTTATGATGCGCGGTCTTGGCAGTAATTCGATTATGTCGTACTTTAAGCTTGATTTAAGTAACATTCCGGCCGATAAGAAGGTTAAAAAGGTAACTTTATTGCTAAATGGATATAGATGGAGTAATTATACGGGCGAAGAGAACCTCGATTTTTATTTATTAGATCCCGACTCCTGGCAAGAAAACAGCGTCTCGCATTACACAGCGCCGCTCCGTCACCACTATAATTATACCGGAACATCTCAAGCTTGGTACCCTGTGGAGAAACTTACCAATGGCGAATATATAACGACAACTTATGATGCGCAGGTAACGCGCTCATTTAAAAATACAGTGTCGCAGAGTTTTACTCCGTCAGAGGAGTACTATGTGCCCGAAGAGTTTGATATAACCGAGTTATATGAGAAAAACGGAGAAAAAGCTGAGCTTTCTCTGGCTATGCTCCTCTCGGGCGGAAAGTCAAGCTACTTCTATTTTGCGTCCAAAGAACACTCAAACGAAAGCTTAAGACCGCAGGTTTTAGTTGAATTTGAGGAAGAAACACCGAAGATTGACAGTATTTCCGTAGACGGTACGGCAATTGAGAATTTTGACGCTGATACCAATTATTACTATGTGCTAGCAAATAGTTATACACCGCAGATTACTGCAACCTCGACTAACGGTGAAATTTCCGTAAAGTACGAGAAAGATTACACTTGTGTTACGATAACGGATGAGAAGGGAGCTTCCCGTAGCTACTTCTTATGGCTTACAATCAAGAGACGAGTTACTGCGGATACATTTATCGGCGGCAGCTGGTCGGGTGATGACTATCTGGTCAGAAGCAATTATGGTGCCGCAACCGAGCTCACTATGCGAGGTCTCGGCAAGTGGTCGCTTATGTCATATTTTAAGCTTGATATAGGCGATGTACCCGAGGATAAAAAAGTTAAAAAAGTAACCTTACAGTTAAACGGCTACAGATGGAGTAATCATGCCGATAGTGAAAATATCGAGTACTATTTATTGGATTCTGATTCCTGGCAGGAGAATACCGTTTCACACTATAATGCACCGCTTCGCCATTATTACGACTATGACGGTACAGGTCGCGCGTGGTACCCGATACAGGAACTGGTTGACGGCGAATATGTAGACCGCGACTATGACCTATTGGAAACACATACCTTTAACAAGACTGTATCTCAGAGTGAAACTCCATCTGATGAGTATTACACAGCAGAGGAGTTTGACATAACCGAGCTGTATGAGAAAAACGGTGGTAAGTCAGAACTCAGCTTTGCTATGGTACTCACAAGCGGAAAATCAAGCTACTTCTATTGCGCGTCAAAGGAACACGCAAATGAAAGCTTGAGACCAAAGATTGAGGTTGAATTTGAGGATGAATTTTTAGCTTCAGGTACTTGCGGTGCTAACTTAACCTGGACGCTTGATGATGCCGGTACCCTTACAATCTCCGGCACGGGTGATATGGAGAATTATTCAATACCAAATGTACCCTGGTATAGCTATCGTTCATCGATTAAAAATGTTGTTATAAATAATGGAGTAACAAGTATTGGCAACAGTGCATTTGATCCATGTTACAATCTTATGAGCGTAACAATTCCCAACAGCGTAACAAGCATTGGCGATTATGCATTTGCGGGCTGTGGATTCACGAGTGTAACAATCCCGAACAGCATAACGAGCATTGGTGAAGGCGCGTTTTCTTATTGCACAGTTCTCACGAGCGTGAGCATACCGGGCGGCGTAACAAGTATTGAAAAATGGGCGTTTTATGGTTGTAGAAGCCTCACGAGCGTGAGCATACCGGACGGCGTAACAAGTATTGGTGATTCTGCATTTTATAATTGCGAAAGCCTCACAAGTGTAAGTATCTCAGATAGCGTAACGAGTATTGGTAATGATGCGTTTTATTATTGCAACAACCTTACGAGCATAACAATTCCAGATAGCGTAACTAGCATTGGTGCGGGAGCGTTTGAATATTGCAGAAGTCTAACAAGCGTGAGCATGGGAAACGCCATAACGAGTATCGATTGGTGTGCATTTCAATATTGTACAAGCCTTACTGATGTTTACTACGGCGGCACAGAAGAAGAGTGGGAAAAGATATCTATCAAATCAGGTAATGAATATCTTACATCTGCAACTATTCACTTTAATGCTGAAGAGACCGAGAAGCCGATTATTGACATCTACAAGTTCGGTCAGTCAGTCCAGATCGGTCTTATCGAGCCGTGGTTCTTAAAGTCTAACCGAATGGTAGTATTGGCAGCAAACAATGGCTCAGTTAACTACAATACATTTGTAGAGTATGGCGCATACTTCGTAAGAGCAAGTAGCCTTGCTGATCCGACAATTGCAGAGACAGCTCTCACAGTAGAGGAAATCTTAAACAATCCGGATACAGTTAAGTACTCAAGCTTAGACGGTGGCGCATACATCGACGGCAGCTACATTTCAGCAAACTATGATAAGGGA
>JAZPZP010000091.1:0-2007 GCA_045544695.1 Eubacteriales bacterium
TGTCTGAATAAGCTGATAGGTGTGCTTGCCGATAACACATATCTTTTTGCCCTGAAGACCTCTTGAAACCATTTCAGTTCCGAGGGCGCGAATGTGATCGCGCATCTCATCGTAAGTAACCTTCACAGGCTCCTTGTCGTGAGGCTTCACACGATAGCGGTAGGCAACCTGACCTTTAAATCTTTCGCCGATGTCCTCAACCATCTCACGTATGTTAAGAAATTCTCTTTTTTCCCTTAACGCCTGTACCTTTTTCATAATAAAAATACCTTTCAATTTTAGTTTCTCCGCAGTCCGCAAAGGGGTCGGTCGCACAGCAGCCCGCCAGGATCGGGGGATGTCGGGAAGTGCTGCATCGGTTGCCCGCTTACAGTTGCATTGAAAAAATTTAAATGGACAAAAATCCAGATATAGCAATTTTATCACACGATGTCAAATTTGTCAAGCAAATTGACATTTATTGTACTCGTGTACCGTTAATCTTATGTATTTTCGTTTTTTTTGCGTTTATTTTTAAAGTAAGATGAAAGAATTCCAGCGCATTTTTCTCCAAGAACACCGCCTACAACCTCTACCTTATGATTAAGTCCCGCGGCGTTAATATCAAGAGCGGAGCCAAACGCTCCGAAGCGAAAATCCTTTGCTCCGTAAACCACACGCTCAATTCTTGAATTTATTATCGCTCCGGCACACATAGCGCAGGGTTCCATAGTAACGTACAAGGTAACTCCGGGAAGTCTCCAACCGCCAAGTGCTCGGCAAGCCGCTTCAATAGCAAGGATTTCAGCGTGGTGGGTTGCGCATTTCGACTCCTCGCGTGTGTTAAATGCGCTCGCTATGATTTTGCCTTCGCGAACGGCAACGGCTCCAACGGGAACCTCATCTCTTTGTGCGGCAAGAAGAGCCAATTTTATGGCTTCTTCCATAAATATTTCGTCATCTGTAAGATTTATATTTTCCATATTATTTCCTTTATATCAGGCTAAGCACCGCAAGTGACAGTGTAAGTCCTGCAAATATCAGCATTTCCGTTGTAATTTTAAAGCCCTCGCCCTTGTCAAAGGACAGAGAAAGCTTTTCGAGATAGCTCTTTTTTCTGACAAATATAAAGCAAATCGAAATTATTGTTAAAATTCCCAAAATAATATAAATAACCGGTGCAAATGCGGAGTTGCTTGCATAAATAAGCAGACCCACCGAAACAGCGTTGTTGATAAAATGAATTATTACAGAGGGAATTACACTGTCGGTGACAATATCCACCGTCATAAATATAACGCCGGCTATAAATGAGTAAGGTATGGTGTAAAGATCGTGATGCACAAGGGCGAAGAAGAAGGCGGAGGCAATCACCGCGCCTCTTTTTGAGTGTTGAGCCAAAAGGCGCATCGGCAGATAACGAAAGAGCATTTCCTCAAGCACAGCAGGAAGGAGCGCGTGAGACAGAAGCGCGGCAAAAAATGAATCGCCAACGTCAACTGTATTGCCTTTTCCCGTTAGGGCAAAGATAAGAAGCGAGGTCAGAAGAGAGATGAGCATAACCACCGAAACGGTGGGCGCGATAATCGGAAGAGTGAAGGATATTTTTTCGGAATTCAGCGTAAGATAGCTCGCGCGCGGTACTCTTTCCTCTCGTGTGCGGTAAAGCGCAAGCGCAAAAGGCAGAACGAAGGCGAGAAGATAAATTACCTCCGAGAGAATTCCAAAGGTGCTGCCCGAAAGGAAAAGCAATATTAAAAATAAAAGATAGCTTACCGTCAGAATATTAAGTTTTTTCTTCATTTTTTCCTTTTCCTTTCATATTTGTAAATATTAGTTGTCATTATACTGTATAACAACCGAAAAACGGAGCTTTCCGCGTGTGATATTTGCCTCTTCAAGACGAACCTTTACTTTGTCGGCAATTCTATATACCTCTCCCCCGTGGCGCAGAGTTAGGTTTCTCTCGTCAAATTTAAAGATGCCGGGCATCTCGCTTATCGGAACAAGTCCCTCACAGGTGTTATC
>JAZPZP010000092.1:0-11888 GCA_045544695.1 Eubacteriales bacterium
CCCGCTTGCCTCCGACTTCGCAATAGCAAGCGAGCAGATAATACCGCCTGCCGACATAAGCGGAAACATAACGGATGCCGGCATATTTCTTACGGGGTTTGAGAGTAAGCTTACTACGAGATTTATAACTCCTGTGAGTAAACCGCAGATAACGCCGTATATTCCGCCAACTCGAAGGTTAAAGGAGATATGCCCTTTTTCCTTGCGGAGAGCTACAACAAGACAAGCGAGTGCTGAGATGGCAAACGCGATAACCAAAAACTCGTTTTTATAAAGACCGTTAAAATCAAGCTGTTGAACTTTAAGCATAGTACTTTTCGCACCGTCGCCGACAAGCGCGAGAATTACGAAAATAACCCACTTTAAAGTGATTTTTTTCTGCTCACCTTTTTTCTCGCAATTTATTAAAACGAGTGAGATTGCAAGAAAAGCCAGGCCTATAAAAAGTGTTACCGATGCAGGCTCACCTAAGAACAAAAGACCGTAGCTTGTCGGAATAAGCGGTGAATATGAGATTATAAGGCAGGTTATTGCAAGAGATCCGGTGGCAATTGACAATAGCCCAAATACTGCTGCAGCGGTAAAGCAAACTGCGAACAGAAGCGCATACAAAAAGAGTGCCGGCGGGAAGTTAAAGCTTACTCCACCGAAGATAACGTAAATTATAATCGCAGCGGAAATATTTAAGACCGAGAAGGTAAAAGCACCGTTTCGGATACGCATAGTGTATTCTTTACTGAAAACGCGGTGTGCTGCTGTTGCAAGAATTGTCGATAAAAGCAGCAACATATTAACCAGATTCATTTTTGAAATTCACCTCTATATACTTAAGAAAACAATAGATGCAGTACCGAAAGCGATACCGATAAGCTGAAGTTTAGATAACTTTTCTTTGAACATAAACTTAGCAATTCCGAGCGAGAGAATCATACCGGTTACAGATATAAGTGGAAACATAACGGATGCCGGCATATTCATTTTCGGGTCGGAAAGAACCAGGACGAGAAAGTTTACAAGGCCTGTAAGTATGCCGAAAATTGCATAGTACCAAAAACCGATTTTAAAGTGATATGCTCCTTTTTCGCGTTCAAAGAAGAGAGTTATTACAAAAGAAATGACAATAACGATTGCAATTGCAACTATCATAAATTCGTTTTTGTAAAGCCCGCTAAAGCTCATTTGCTGAAGCTTCTGTATAATTGAGTTTGCACCATTTGAGACAAAGTTAAGCGCTGTAAAAATAATCCACTTGAGCGTTATTTGCTTCTTTTCGCCTTTAGGTTCAAAGTTAATGAGAAAAATGGAGATAAGAAGCAGTGAAAGACCTATGTAAAACGCAGTGCTTGTAGGTTCATTTAAAAATGCTATGCCATAAATTGCGGGGAGTATCAAAGAATAACTTCCTATAAGAGATGACAGTGCGAGTGAGCCTGTTGCAATTGCAAGTAAGCCTGTAACGCTTGCAACACAGAAAGAAGCTGCCATTCCTATCGAGTAGGGAAGAAGCTCGCTCGGGTAAGTAAAGTCACGGCAGGTAATTATAAAGAATAAAAGTACGAAAATCATATTTCCTGTTGTAAAGGAAAAAAATGCACTTGGCGCACGAATCGCAAATTTTTTCCTGACGATTCCCTGAAAACCACCTGAAATTATGATAATAAGAAGCAAAAACGCATTAGTTATTGTCATAATAACACCTCTATTTAAAAAGAGTTTCTATATCACGGATTGCAGTGTCAACAGCCTTTTCAATCGAACCGGGAGCCATTTTTGCCCAATAGGTATAATTGGAGTTTGTTTCATGTCCATCGTATTTAAAAGCATCTTTTGGAGCTAAATATCCTACATATTTGTTTGCGCAGTGCGTTATGTAAGTCATCGGAGCGATTGAGCGAAGCTTTAAATCAAGCTGACTGTCGGTAAACGGCTCACCGGGAAGTGCAACAATCGCAAGAACACCTATGCGGAAAACTTGAACGGGATACATAAACCGAGGCTCACGTTTTTTGTTGCAAAGCACACTATAAGTGGAAGCAGCGAGCATCCATTCCTCTTCAAATTCACCGTTTTCCTTTCGCTTGATTTCACCGTTTTCGATGATATCAAGAACTTTTTTTAGTCGCACTTCAGGAATTTCACGATATTCCATTGGAACTTCGGTATATGTGTAATCAACTACTGCAGGAGTATCTGCGTTTTCAAATTCCATAGAGAGCATAATTCTCTCAGCTACATCGGAGAGTGTTTTTCCCATACGCTCGGAATCCATAATATAATCAGGCTCATACGGGTCAAACGGATTCACGTTACCGCAGCAACCATTTAACACTGTTGGCAAATTCTTTATGTTAAGCTTATCCTGCAAGCTTTCTGACCAGACACCGGGCCAATCCGGACTTACGCAGTTATAGAGCGAAGGTGTGCAGTAATCGTTTACCGGGTGGCAGGTGAAGTGTAGCATTGAACTCACTATATCCATACCGTCTTTAAAGCATACAACGCCGACCTCGTCGTCCATCGGACTCTCGAGATGCGAGATTTCAGGACCAAACGGATGCACTGCGGCGCTGTGCTCAGGGAACATTTCCATGGTTCCGTCGCGCATTACAACTCTGCGGCAGAAACCGAGATTTCGCTTTAAGCCGGATTTAATATCCATTTTAACCTCGCGGACATTTTCAAACGCCTCTCTCGCAGCCTCTGCAGCTTTTTTACACACAAATTCGGAATAGTCGCTATCCATTCCCATAGCGTATTCCTCGTTCTTCGGGAACTTAATTGGGAAATCCATATCAAGCATAATTTCGCCTACGCACGGGGCTGCGTGAGTTTGAATAGCGAAGACCATAATTGCCTCATAAGGAATTTTAAGGTCGCGCATAATCTCTTCTTTGATTTTATCGCAGTATTTTTTATTAATAAGAAGAATATCGAGGCCGATAACACAAATCGTTTTATCACCTACGAAGATACTTGCTTTAGCATATAATTTGTGGCGCACAAACTTAGCCGGGCGATATTCGCCTACCGGCCCGCCACATAAATGAACACCCACCCATGGGGTTATGTCTGTTATGCCAAATCCTGCTTTTACTGTTGCTGCAGTGGATGATTTTTTCAATGGAATCAGTCCTTTCCAAAAATATTCTAACACAAAAAATTTAATAAAAAAATATATAAGATTCCATATTTTTTTAGATATTTTCCTTTTTTTGAGAAGGATTGACAAATCGGAGAAAAACCGATATATTAAAGGAAAGATTTTGCGCGGGGGGATAGAAGGTATGGGAATTCTTTATGATTCAGAAAAAATAAAAACAGCGCTACGCGATTTTTACAACGCAACGGGCGTTAATATAGGTCTTATAAAAGCAGACTTTTCCGAGGTGTCGGGAATTTCGTCGATAGTGGCGCTTCCGAGTGGTACAGCGAGCGGGTATTGCGAGAAGATAAAGGAAAGCGAAAGAGCGAAGCGTGGCTGTATTGCGTCTGATTGCAATATTTTAAAGAAATGCACGCAGAGCAAAAAGATGGAGATGCATGTTTGTCACGCAGGTCTTGTAGATATTGCTATTCCCGTTATGTACGGAACAAAGGTACTTTGCTATATCATTATGGGGCAGATGAAAAAGAATGCGGATTTTGAATCGGTTAAGAAGAATTTATGTGATGTTAAAAATTTAGATGAACTGCGCCAATGTTATGATGTGCTTCCGCTTTATGATGAGGAGAAAATTGAAAGTATTGCAAACCTTGCGGTTATGCTCGCAAAGCACCTGCTATATGAAAATATGCTCAAGCTCGGGTATAACAAAAATGTCGAAAAAGCGATTGATTATATCGATGAAAACTTAACCTCGGAGATAACAATCGAGAGTCTTTCAAAAGAAACGGGAGTTTCAAAAAATGTTCTGTACGAGAATTTCAGGAACATTTTTAACTGCACGGTTAATGAGTATATAAATAATAAAAGAATTGAGAAGTCAATTCCGTATCTTATAAACAGCGATATGAGTATGGATGAAATCGCGCAGAAGGTTGGTTTTAACAGTGCATCATATTATTCACATGTATTCAAAAAGAAAAAGGGATGTTCGCCCGTTAAATTCAAAAATAAAAGCAGGAGTTAATCTCCTGCTTTTTTTATAAGAAAAGTGTCTGATATAAAAGTGCGAAAAAATAGATAAAGAAGAAAATCGGAACAGAATAGCGGAAACGCGGCTTCGATACTTTGTGCTTAAACAAAACCATTCCGACCAATGCACCCAACGCACCGCCGATTGCTGAGAATGAAATTAGCGCCTTTTCGGAAATTCTGCGCCTGTTTAAAACCGCGCAAAGCTTATCGATTCCAAAAGCTAAAAAAGTAATCGCATTTATTCCCGCGAGATAAATATAAAATTGTGTCATAATAAAATTCCCTCCGCAACGCGAATTCCATCAACTGCTGCCGACATAATTCCGCCTGCGTATCCGGCGCCTTCACCGCATGGAAAAAGCCCGGAAACAGATGAATTAAACGCCTCATCTCTTACTATTCTGACAGGGGAGGAGCTGCGTGCTTCAACGCCGGTCATAACAGCTGAGGGATATGCAAATCCATGTAGCTTCTTATCGAAAAGTAAAATTCCGTCGTGGAGTGAAGATGATATATACTCGGGGAATAAGTCGTATAAATTTGCAGGTGTGACCCCGAGTGGATAAGTAGGTTCGACATCGGAAAACTCCGTTGTTATCTTATTATTTAAAAAATCACCCACCATCTGAGCGGGAGCTTTCCCTGTGCTGCCGCCAAGAGTAAAAGCACGACGCTCGAGTTTTCGTTGGTATTCAATACCTGCAAGCGGATGTGATGCGCCAAAATCATCGGGAGTGATGCTTACGAGGAGTGCGCTGTTTGCGTTTTTGCCGTCGCGCGCAAAATAACTCATTCCGTTTGTGCAGACCGAATTTTCCTCTGATGCGGCCGCAACTACGCTGCCGCCGGGACACATACAAAAGCTATAAACTGCGCGCCCATTCGGGAGATGAGCAGAGAGCTTATAGTCTGCAGCACCGAGCTTTGGATGATTTGCGAATTTGCCGTATTGAGATGCGTTTATAAGCTCTTGCGGATGTTCAATGCGGACCCCGACGGAAAATGCTTTCTGAGTCATATTTATATTTAGTTCCGAAAGCATTTTAAATGTATCTCGTGCACTGTGCCCTATTGCGAGTATGATATGGTCGGTTTCAAAATGCTTTTCACCGTCACTATACTCAACTACAGCACCGTATACTTTGCCATCGTTTATGTCTATATTAGTAAGCTTGTGGCGAAAGAGAACCTCGCCACCGAGCGACTGTATTTTATGGCGCATATTGCGAACGACTTTTCGCAGATAATCCGTGCCGATATGCGGCTTTGCGAGATAGAGAATATCGCTCGGCGCACCGCAGGAAACAAATTCGTTTAGCACAAGAGTCTGACGCGGATCGCTCGTTCCGGTATTGAGTTTACCGTCGGAAAAAGTTCCTGCACCGCCTTCGCCAAATTGAATATTTGATTCGCAATCGAGATGAGCGGTTTTCTGATACTCGGATATTTTCATTGTGCGCGTATCGACATCATCGCCACGCTCTAAAACTATCGGCTTTGCACCTGCCTTTGCAAGCGTGAGCGCGGCAAAGAGACCCGCAGGTCCGCTGCCGACGATTATCGGTCGTTTTACAAATTCCTTTTTAATAATAGGAGTTGGAGATTTGGGTAAAATAAACTCAGAATTTTTAACACGGCTTTTCTTTAATATCTGCATTTCGTTTTCAAGCTCAACATCAATCGAAAAAACAAATCGCACATTCTCTTTATCTCGCGCATCAACCGAGCGACGCGAAATTTTTAAAGACTTAATAGTCTTATCAGATATTTTAAGTCGCCGAGCAACCTCGCGGTAAAGATCGCGCTCGGTAGCATCAAGCGGCATTTTAATCTGCGTTAATCGGAGCATCATATCACCTCGCTTACAATAAATATATTCTATCACAAATTTTTTTTGAAAAAAAGTGTTGACAAAGAAATTTATATATGTTATTATATCTACGAAATCAAGAATGATTATCACTTTTGAGGTGGAGCCTATGAAAACAAAGAGAAATTTTAGTCCCAAAAGGCAAGCAATTTTACAGGCTCTTTGCTCTACAAAAGAGCACCCTACAGTTGAGTGGGTATGCGAGGAGGTTATGAAAAAGTTTCCTAATATAAGCCTTGCGACCGTTTATCGTAATATCGCTCAACTTAAGGAAGATGGGCTTGTAATAACAGTCGGCGTTGTCGACGGCCACGAGAGACTTGATGCAACAACGACTCCGCATCCGCATTTTGTTTGCAGAGATTGCGGTGCGGTCATTGATGTTGATATTTCTATGAGTGGCGAAGAAATGTGTAAGTCAGTATCAAATCAGTACGGTGTAAGCTTGGACCACTATGATGTTACATTCTGGGGAAGTTGTACCGACTGTCAAAAAAATTAAAATTATTGGAGGAAAATTATTATGAAAAAATTTGTATGCTCAGTTTGCGGTTACGTTCATGAGGGAGAAGTGCCGCCGGAGAAGTGCCCGGTATGTAAGGTTCCGGCAGAGAAGTTTAAGGAAATGGCAGCAGATGCTAAGCTCGCTGCAGAGCATGAGTATGGCGTTTATGGCAAGACTGTTAAGAATAACCCGGATATCAGCGAAGAAGATAAGAAGTATATCTTCGAGCAGCTTATGGCAAACTTCAACGGTGAGTGCGCTGAGGTTGGTATGTATCTCTGTATGGCAAGAATCGCTCATCGCGAAGGCTATCCGGAAGTTGGTCTCTACTGGGAGAAGGCAGCTTACGAGGAAGCAGAGCATGCTGCTAAGTTTGCAGAGCTCTTAGGTGAGGATTTAGAGCCGAACATGAAGGCTACAACAAAGGATAACTTAAGATGGCGCGTTGATTGTGAGTACGGTGCAACTCAGGGCAAGTTTGACCTTGCAGCTTGCGCTAAGAAGAACGGACTCGATGCAATCCACGATACCGTTCACGAAATGGCTCGCGACGAAGCTCGTCATGGACGCGGCCTTGAAGGTCTCTTAAAGAGATATTTCAGATAAGATGAAATAATAAGAAAAAATCCCCCTTGGCAACAGATGTTGTCAAGGGGGATTTTGAAATTTGACTTTATTGATTTTTGTGACTTTCTGTGCTATAATTCAAGCACATTATAGTAATATTTGGAAGGGGTGCAGGAAAATAGCTACATTACATAAGGCGGAAAGAATTAACTGGATAGATATAGCTAAGGCGATAACTATTTTTTGCGTGGTGTTCGGGCACACACTCCGTGGCGGTATGGCTCAACAAATTGTATATTCATTTCATGTAGTAGTGTTTTTTTTCTTATCCGGAATGACATGCAAAGCTGACAATTTAAAGATGCGCATAAAAAATGATTTTCTCCGAATTTTATTTCCATATTATATTTTTGGAATTGTCAGCATATTTATCTTTTTCTTACTTGGCAATTTTGCATCGGCTCAATTTGATATGGATGTAAATACATCTTTGATGAAAAATCTATGGGAATTACTTTATGCCTGTCCCATAGGAGATAAAATGAAATTCAATATGCCGTTATGGTTTTTGCCATGTATGTTTGCGACTAAAATGATCTACTATGCTTTATATAAACTCTCGCGTGGAAAGCAAAGCATTACATTGGGACTGAGCGTGATATTATTTTTTGTCGGTGTTGTTTACACTTGGCTGGGTGGGCCGGCTCTGCCGTTTAGCATTTCTGTTGCATTAAAAATGTTGCTTTTTTTCACTATGGGTCGGAGCTTTTTCTTGCATTTACCTGAAGTAAATGCCTCAAGGGGTAAAGCGTTTCTTCTTGGAGGCTTGTTACTTATAGTGACTGTTTCAGTTGCGTGGATTTTCCCTAAAGTTGATTACGCTACAGATAAATTCCCTAATATAGTGTCATTTTTAATAACAGCGCTTTCGGGAAGCTTTGCTATTTGCTTTATTTCGATGGGAATCGGAAAGTGCGGAGTTTTGGAATCTGTCGGAAAATCCACCCTGGCAATTCTGCTTATGCACAAATTCCCGGTATTACTATTCCAAACTATGGGACCGCTTAAAGCTCCGCTTACGCAGTATGATTCTGCTATTGGAATTGCGAGTGCTGTATTGGTATCAATCATTGCTGTTTTATTGTGTATCATTGTTGAAAAGATTATATGTCGATATTTTCCGTTCTTGCTTGGCGATTTTTCTGCAAATGGAAGAAAAGATAGATAAAACACAAGACAACTTACTGATTTGCAGCTTGCACTAAAAGGAGCAGATTAGATCGCGTGGAAAATTATTAAGAAAATTTTCCAAAAACTGTTGACAAAATTTTTTGCATGTGATATTATAAATACGAAATTAAGAATGATTATCATTTTTCTTAATAAAGCTCTGTATAAAACGAAATTTAAAGAAGTGGTGAGTTGAAATGATTGAAAATTATACCGTATGCAATTGTAAACAAGTAAAGTACAGCGATATAGCGGATGCTATGCATAACAGCCGTCGGTTTGACGATGTACTGAGTGCCTTTGAGGAGGTACAGAAAATCACAAATTGTTCCACCGGTTGCGGAGGATGTTATCAGAAGGTTTTAGACATTATATCCGAAATTATGAGTGGTGCAGCTAATTAACAATATGAGAGGAGAATTATTATGTTAGACAAAAAGGTTTCAGCTTTATTAAACGACCAGATCAATAAGGAATTATATTCGGCATATCTTTATTTGGATTTTTCAATCTTCTATGAGCAGCAGGGTCTTGACGGCTTTGCTAATTGGTATATGATCCAGGCTCAGGAGGAGCGTGATCACGCAATGCTTATGCTCAAGTATCTCCAGCAGAACGGTGAAACTGTAACTCTCGGTGCTGTTGCAAAGCCGGATAAAGAGATGAAGGTTTTAATGGATCCGTTAAAGTTTGGCTTAGAGCACGAGCAGTATGTAACAAGTCTCATTAATGATATCTATGCAGCAGCATACGATGTTCGTGATTTCAGAACAATGCAGTTCTTGGATTGGTTCGTCAAAGAGCAGCTTGAGGAAGAGAAGAACGCTGATGATATGATCAAGAAAATGGAGCTTTTCGGTAACGACTCAAAGGGTCTCTATTCGCTTGACAGCGAATATGCAGCTCGCGTGTATACTGCACCATCTTTGGTGTTATAATAGAATAAAGGGAGGTTTAGTCCAATGAATAAATATGTTTGTCCGTGCGGATATGTTTACGATCCGGAACTTGGTGATCCGGATAACGGAGTAGCAGCAGGAACTGCTTGGGAGAATGTTCCGGAAGACTGGGTTTGCCCGGTATGCGGTCTCGGAAAAGACGCATTTGAGGAAGAGTAAGATAAAAGCGATTGGTATTACCAATCGCTTTTTCTTTTTGTTTGTTTGAGCTTTTCTTTGATATCATAAACTAAGTCTTCGCGTAAATGTCCCATTCTGTATCGCCAATTGCCGTTCGATGTTCCCGGAGTATTCATCCTGCAATGCTCATCCTGCCGCAAGACATCCTGTATCGGCAAGATTGCGAGCTCGGATTTTGAATTAAGACACGCATAAATCATAGCATCAAGCAGAGCGTCTTCGTCATTTACATTAAAATATTTCTTAGCACGATTTACGGCGCTGTTGTTTTCTCTTATCCACCCAAGTGTTGTATTATTATCGTGAGTACCTGTGTAACATACTGAGTTTCTTGCGATATTTTCAGGAAGATAAGGGTTATTTTCACTATCAAATGCAAATTGCAGAACTGCCATTCCGGGTAAATTAAGCGCATTTTTAAGTGAAATCACATCGTCTGTGATGTAGCCTAAATCTTCGGCGATAAAGGGAATGTCATAAAGAGTATTTTTAATAGCATTAAAAAGATCTATTCCGGGGCCCTTTTTCCAATATCCGAGTCGCGCATCGGGACACTCTTTCGGTATAGCCCAATATTCGGAAAAGCCACGAAAGTGATCAAGACGCAAAATATCAAAGTATCGAAGGGCATTTTTGATGCGCGAAATCCAGAACGAATATCCGTCATCGGCGATAGCTTCCCAATTATAAACAGGGTTATTCCATACCTGCCCCATATCAGAAAAAGCGTCAGGTGGGCAGCCAGAAATTTCACAATTGGAAAAATATTTTGGATTTTTTAAAATTTCTTCACTGCCTTCAGCTGAGTAAATTGGCATATCACCTATGAGCTCAATGCCCTTAGAGTGAGCATAATTTTTTAAATCATGCCATTCGCGATCAAATTCTGCCTGAACAAAGTTTTCTTCGCCCGAGCGAGAGGAGGCGATGTTGAGCATAGAAGTCCAGGCCTTTGTTACGATAGGGTAATCAACAACTTTTGAGTGCGAGACGGGCGGAAGCTCGTCTTTTTTTATCAGTCCGTTCTGAAGCAAAATATCCGGGTCGATAAATAGTGGATTTCCGTGCATTGACGCAGGCGACTGATATGGCGAATATCCGTTGCCCACGGGATTTATCGGAAGCATTTGCCAACTTTTTAAACCTGCTGCACTTAAGAAATCAATAAAATCATAGGCACACTTACCGAGTGTGCCTATGCCGTATCTGCTGTCAAGAGAGCTTATATGAGCGAGGATTCCTGCTCTTCGCATTTATTTATCAACAACCTTCCAGGAATAAAAATTTCTGTATGTGTTAAATGCAGTCGGGGTAATGTTCTCAAAGAAATTTTGATGTGTTGTAGCCGAATGAGTTTTGAATAAAATTGGAACAATGGGGAGCGCATTGGTGAAATGATTATAGAATTCTGCGTTTTTATTGCTTTGTGAGAATGAAGAGGTTACATATTTATCAAGCAAAAGATCTGTTGTTTCGGAATAGTATTGGCCATAATTGAGAACTCCGTCTGAGCGTATAAGCGAGCTTACATTGAAATCGGCTCTGATATCAACCTCGGCTAAGAATAAATCGAAATCTCCCGAGATGAGAGCTGTACGGTAGCTTGACCACTTTTCCTCGTGCACATTTACGGTAATACCGATATTGGTAAGAGCTTCGCTTATGCGACGCGCAAGAGCGACACGGCTTTTGTTTTCACTGTTTACAAGGAGAGAATATGAACGGCGAGAGTCTATCTTACCGTCATTGTTATTATCTGTAAGACCTGCTTCACTAAAAAATTCAAAAGCTTTTTCTTTTGAATAAGATACCGTTTCGGCAATCTGATTATCATATGCGTGAGATTTTGGATGAACAGGCAATACGGTTGCAGTTCCCATAAGTGCAAAATCCTGCTCAACAGCACCCTGCCTGTCTATCATACACGAAATAGCGCGGCGAAGTGCAGCATTCTGAAATGTATTATTTCTGAAGTTGAAGCCGAGATACACAAGAGAGCTTGTGTATATTTCTTTTGAATTATACTCGCCTCTGAATTGAAGTGGATCGACACCTGTAGGATCAAGAGTAAGAAGGTCGATATTTAACGACTCAAATCCCCAGGTAAGCTCGTCGATGCCGCTGACCTGTACCATTTTAATGTTTTCAAATGGAAGAGGTTCTTTTTTGTGCCAATTTGAATTTTGAGAAAGACGATACTCTTTGCTTTCTTCATTTACAATAATTTTATAAGGACCGGTACCGATTGCTACGGGAGAAGACTCCTTGATTATCGGAATATCCAAAACCTGAGGTAGACGGGAATTTGCGCGATATAGCGAAATTATAATCTCATTTCCGGCAGAGGTTATCGATTCAACATTAGATAAGCGTGATGCGTAATATGACTCCGGTGTTTTTGCGAGATAAGTCGGATCGTAGCCATGTCGTTCTGTGTGC
>JAZPZP010000093.1:0-10029 GCA_045544695.1 Eubacteriales bacterium
GGGTATACTATAATCGGAGAGATTTTTTAGTATCTCATAATTTTTGTGTCTGAAAAGCAAAAATTATATAAGTAAATTAAGTGTTATGCTTATGCGATTTAAGCTTAAGGAGTGTATCAGGAAATGGGAAAAGGAACATTAAAGGTAGCAGTTATCGGTGCAGGCTTCGTTGGTGCGGCGTCAGCTTTTTCGCTTGCTCTTCGTCAGGTTTGTACAGAACTTGTTTTAATTGATGTAGATGCTGATAAGGCGGCAGGCGAGGCTGATGATATTAAACACGGCCTTCCGTTTATCGGTCCGATGATGGTTTACTCGGGCGGTTATGAATGTGTCCGCGATTGCGATGTTATCGTTGTTACCGCAGGTGCCAACAGAAAGCCGGGCGAAACTCGTCTTGATCTTGCAAAGAAAAATGCTAAGATCGGTAAGTCTATCGCAGACTCAATTATGCAGTACTACAATGGCGGCGTTATCCTTGTCGTTGCAAATCCGGTTGACATTTTAACATATTTGTTCACTAAGTGGACAGGTCTTCCGAAGGGTAGAGTTTTAGGTAGCGGAACTTCTCTTGATACCATTCGCCTCCGTTCATCTCTTGCAGCTCGTACAGGTGTAGATATTTCAAATATCCACGGTTACATTATCGGTGAGCATGGCGATTCTCAGGTTCCTGCGTGGAGTACTACTCATATTGCCGGTATTCAGGTTGACGATTTCTGTGATATGATTGGTGTTCCGCTTGATGATAAAATTAAAGAAGAATTAAGACAGGATGTAATTTCGGCAGGTGCTGAGATTATCAAGCGCAAGGGAGCTACTTACTTTGGTGTTGCGGCTTGTGTTACAAGTCTTGTTGAGTCAATCCTTCGCGACAGTGATACTATCCGCACGGTAAGTACCGTTATGGACGGCGCTTTTGGTGTTTCGGATGTTGCGGTATCACTTCCGGCAGTTATCGGTGACACCGGTGCTAAGCAGGTTGTCTTACCAAAACTTACCGAGAAGGAGATTGAGCTCTTCCGCGCTTCCGCTGAAGCTTGTAAGAAAGTTTTAAAAGAATGCATTGACCTTTAATAAACAGAGCGGTTTTCGTAAAGAAAACCGCTTTTTATTTTTTAAATGCCTTGTACTGAGACATTTTTTGTGATAAAATATTTCTATATTCAAATGGGGAGGAGAATTTCCTTGATTACAATAAGAAACGAAGGTACATATTATTACGAGGGTAAGCTTTTGAATGCTCAGGAAGCAGCGGCTTTAGGGCTTTCAATTCCTGAAGAGGCTAAGAAGAAAACCATTGCCTATTCTATTTTAGAAGCTCACAACACCTCGGGTGATATGTCTGATCTTAAAATTAAAATGGATGCTATGGCGTCCCACGATATTACTTATGTCGGCATTATCCAGACCGCGCGTGCTTCCGGTCTTAAGTCATTTCCGCTTCCGTATGTTTTAACTAATTGCCATAATAGCCTTTGTGCTGTCGGCGGTACAATCAACGAGGATGACCATGTTTTCGGTCTTTCCGCTGCAAAGAAATACGGCGGTGAGTTTGTTCCCGCTCATCAGGCGGTTATTCACCAGTACATGCGTGAAATGTATGCAGGCTGCGGCAAGATGATTTTGGCTTCCGACTCGCATACTCGCTATGGTGCGCTCGGCGCTATCTCGATTGGTGAGGGCGGTCCTGAGCTCGTTAAGCAGCTCCTTTCAAAAACTTATGATATCAAGTATCCGCGCGTTGTCGGTATTTATTTAAAGAATGCGCCAAAAGCAGGCGTCGGCCCGCAGGACGTTGCTCTTGCTATTATCGGTGCTACCTTCAAGAAGGGTGTTGTTAAGAATTCTATTATGGAGTTCTTTGGCCCGGGTATTAAAAACCTCGGTATGGACTTCCGTAACGGTATCGATGTTATGACCACCGAGACATCCTGCCTCTCTTCAATCTGGGAGACGGACGAGGTGGTTTCACGATTCCTCACAAATCACGGCAGAGCAAGCGAGTATAAGAAGCTCGAACCGCAGGACGGTGCATATTATGACGATGTTTTAGAGGTTGATCTTGCTAAGGTTGTTCCGATGATCGCGCTTCCGTTCCACCCGTCAAATACATATACAATTGCTGAACTTAAGGAAAATCTTGAGGATATTTTACATAAGGTTGACGCTGAGATTTATGAACAGCTTGACAATAAGAAGGTTGCAATTCCGCTTACCAGCAAGATTAAAAACGGTCAGCTCCATGTTGATCAGGGCTTTATTGGCGGATGCTCAGGCGGTCTTTATCAGAACATTTGCCGTGCTGCTGAGATTCTTGACGGCTACTCTATCGGAAGTGACAGCTTCTGGCTCTCTGTATATCCGGCAAGCCAGCCGATGATGATGGCTCTTACTCAGAACGGAGTTTTAAATAAGCTTATGGCAAGCGGTGCTTCTATCCGCTCTGCATTCTGTGGTCCGTGCTTCGGTGCGGGTGACGTTCCTGCAAACGGTGCGTTATCTATCCGCCACGCAACCCGTAACTTCCCGAACCGTGAGGGTAGTAAGCCGGGTGACGGTCAGATTTCTTATGTTGCTCTTATGGATGCTCGCTCAATTGCAGCAACCGCGAGAAACGGCGGTGTTCTTACTGCTGCAACCGAGCTCGACCGAGTTCCGGTTGAGCCGATCAGCGATGACTATCGTTTTGACAACAGCCCGTACAAGAGCAGAATTTACCATGGTGTCGGAAAGCCTGAGGCAGGCGCTGAACTTAAGTTTGGCCCGAATATTGCCGACTGGCCGAAGATGATCGGTATGACAGATGATCTTGTAATCTCGGTTGCAAGTGCGATTTATGACCCGGTTACCACGACCGATGAGCTCATCCCGTCGGGAGAGACTTCATCTTACCGTTCAAATCCGATGAAGCTTGCATCATTTGCACTTTCTCGCAAGGATCCGCAGTATGTCGGCCGCGCCAAGGACGTTCAGGCAAAAGAACTTGAACGCGAGGCAGGAAAGAGTATCTCTGTTGCAGGTCTTTCGGATATCGACTGGTCAAAGACATCTTATGGCTCTGCTGTGTTTGCGCTCAAGCCGGGCGACGGCTCCGCTCGTGAGCAGGCTGCTTCCTGCCAGAGAGTTCTTGGCGGTGTTGCAAATATTGCGGCAGAGTATGCAACAAAGCGCTATCGCTCAAATGTTGTCAACTGGGGTATGCTTCCGTTTATCTTAGACGATGCTGAGAGCTTTGATATTAAGGCAGACGACATAATTTACATCAAGGGCATCCGCGCAGTTCTTGAGGGTGATGCTGAAGAGGTTTCTGCAACACTTTATCAGGATGGAAACGCAAGAGATATTACATTAAAGCTTCCGGGACTTACCCGCGAAGAGCGCGATATAATCTTAAAGGGCTGCCTTATCAATTACTATGCAGGTTAAAATTAAAGGACTTACACGATGTGTAAGTCCTTTTTTGCAAAGAAAAAAGCTCCGAGAAATTCTCGGAGCTTAAATTTTCTTAAAACTTAGACGGCACGCTCTACCTTACCGGAACGGAGGCATCTCGTACAGACATAAATGTGACGCGGAGAACCATCAACGATAGCCTTAACACGCTTAACATTCGGCTTCCAAGTTCTGTTTGAGCGTCTGTGTGAATGTGATACCTTGATACCAAAAGCAACGCCCTTGTTACAAATTTCGCACTTAGCCATTTTGCTGCACCTCCTTTTGTGCTGTAAATGAGCACAACGATACACCCGTCGTGCCGACGATACTATATATATTACCACAAACAAAATCAAAATGCAAGAGGAAATTTTAAAAAGTATTCTTTTTCTTTGTTTGTTGCTTTTTTGCTCTCTTTCGTATATAATAGACTATGTATAAAAAGGAGGAGATTTAAATGCTGGAAGAGATTGTTAACACTTACTCCATCAAGCTTTCCGAAATAGTTAAGGAATTTAATTTACATACTATGTATGTGCCTGAAAATTATGGGGAAACTGAAATTAAATGTACTGATTTAAACCGCCCGGGTCTTCAACTCGCGGGTTTTTACGATTATTTCGACAATACGCGTATTGAAATAATCGGTAAGGTTGAGATGACATATTTAAATACCCTCCAGCCGGACGAACGTGCGAGAAGGTTTGAACGCTTGCTTGCGGCTAAAATTCCGGTTATCATTGTAACTCGCGGTATGTATTTACCTGAAAGGTTTTTGGAACTTGCAAAGCAGTATGAGGTTCCGATTTTATACACTCCGGAGGAAACATCGGAATTTATGGCGGCGCTCATTGCATTTTTAAATGTTCAGCTCGCTCCGCGAATTACGCGTCACGGCGTTTTAGTTGAGGTTTACGGCGAAGGAATGTTGCTTCTCGGTGAGAGCGGTGTAGGTAAGAGTGAGACCGCTATCGAGCTTGTAAAGCGCGGCCACCGTCTTATTGCAGACGATGCGGTTGAGCTTAAGCGTGTTTCGGCTAAAACGATTGTCGGTAACGCACCGGAAATTATTCGTCATTTTATTGAGCTTCGCGGTATCGGTGTTGTCGATGTGCGCCGTATTTTCGGTATGGGCTCTATTAAGCCGACCGAGAAGGTTGATATTATAATAAATCTCGAAAACTGGCAGGAGAATAAGCATTATGACCGTTTGGGTATCGAGAGTGAGTACACAACTATTTTGGGCGTCACTATCCCGTCACTTACAGTACCTGTAAAGCCGGGTCGAAACCTCGCTGTTATTTTAGAGGTTGCGGCTATGAATAACCGTCATAAAAAGATGGGCTACAATGCGGCCAAGGAGCTTACAGACCGCATTAATGCACATTTTGAAAACAATACACCAACTATATAAAAGGAAGATGAGCGCGTGAAAATAGGAATTGATTTAGGCGGAATGAGTATTAAGGCAGGTCTTGTTGACGATGAACTAAACATCGTTTATAAGGAAACTGCGCCAACCGATGTAAATAGCAGTGAAGTATTATGTAATGATATTATTTCGCTTATTTTAAAGGTCAGGGAAAAGACGGATGAGGAAATTACATCAATCGGTATCGGTATTCCGGGCGATGTTGATAAAATTACCGGTAAGGTAATATATTGCAATAATATTCCGCTAAATAACTTTGATCTGCGCGCAGTAATTGAGGAAAAGACCAACATTCCGACCTTTATCGGAAATGATGCAAATGTCGCGGCACTCGGCGAAGTTTTAGCCGGTGCAGCAAAAGAATATTCCGATGCGGTCCTCGTTACCATTGGAACGGGAATCGGTTGCGGAATTGTTATGAATAATAAAATCTACCTCGGCTGCAACGGAGCTGCAGGTGAGCTCGGGCATCACATAATTGAAGCAGGTGGCAGAATGTGCAACTGCGGAAGACGCGGATGCTTTGAACTCTATGCTTCTGCTACCGCATTAATTCGTGCAACGAAGGAAAAAATGCAGTTGAGCAAGGAATCAAAAATGTGGGAAATTGCCGGGGGTTTAGAAAATGTGAACGGTAAAACTGCGTTTGATGCTTATAGAGCAGGCGATAAGGCAGGCACCGAAGTGGTTGAAGAATTTATCACCTATCTCGCGGCGGGACTTGTTAATGTTGTTAACATATTCCAGCCGGATGCTCTTATTATCGGCGGCGGAATTTCAAAAGAGGGGCAGTTCTTGCTCGATTTGGTTTCACCGATTATCGAGCGCGAGCGATATTCGCGCGGAGATGTGCAGACAAAACTCTTGATTGCTGAGCTTGGAAATGACGCGGGCATTATTGGCGCGTCGCAATTATCATAGAATTTGTGGTGGAAAAATGCTTGTAAATAAATCTAAAGAGGAGTTTTTAAAGCTCCGTCGTGCGCGAATTGCGCTTCTTTATCAAAATCTGAATGAAATGCAGAGAGAAGCGGTTATGACAACAGAGGGTCCGCTTTTAGTTCTTGCAGGTGCAGGCAGCGGTAAGACTACCGTTTTAATCAGCCGTATCGCGAATTTAATTCGCTTTGGTGCGGCGGCTGATTCGGAAGAAATTCCGGATTACATAACGGATGAGGACTGCGAACTGATTGAAAAGTACATAAAAGCGCCATCTCTTGATATTGAAGACAGGGTTGATCAGCTCTGCGCTCTGCGCCCTGCGGCACCATGGTCAATTATTGCGATTACTTTTACCAACAAGGCGGCAGACGAACTCAAAGAGCGCCTCTCTCGTACGATAGGTGAGGAGCGCGCAAAAGATGTCTGGGCTCAAACTTTCCACTCCGCTTGTGTCAGAATTCTTCGCGGTAATATTGAAAAACTCGGCTTTGATAAATCGTTTACAATTTATGATGCGGACGACAGTGCCCGTGTTATGAAGGAAATTATCCGCGGTGAGGGCCTGGATGATAAGATGTTTGCTCCAAAAGCGGTTCTCGGTATGATTGGAAGAGACGCAAAAGACAAGGTTCTTTCTCCCGATGAATATGAAAAGGCGCTCGAGCGAGATAATAAATTTGACTTCTACAGTGTTAAATTAGCTAAGCTTTATAAGAAGTATCAGGCGCGCCTTAAAGCAGCGAATGCCCTTGATTTTGACGATATTATTATGCATACGGTAACACTTTTACGCAATTTCCCCGAGGTGCGTGAATATTATCGAAATAAGTTTAAATATGTGCTTATTGACGAGTATCAGGACACATCGCACGCGCAGGATGAACTCGCAAGACTTCTTACGGGTGAGAAAGAAAACATTTGCGTTGTCGGTGACGATGACCAGAGTATCTACAGCTTCAGAGGTGCTGTGGTTGACAATATTCTCGGATTTGATAAGAAATACGAAAATACAAAGATTATCCGCTTGGAACAGAATTATCGCTCTACGCAGAGAATTCTTGACATTGCAAATGAGGGAATAAAGCACAACAGAGACAGGAAAGAAAAAACGCTTTACACCAAGAATGAAGGCGGAAGCACGCCTGTTGTTATAAAGCTTCAGAACGATTTTGAAGAGGGAAGATTTATTGCAGATAAAATTCTCTCCGAGGTCGCAAAGGGCGCAACACTTTCGGATTTTGCGGTACTTTATCGCACGAGAGGTCAGTCAGTTCGTATTCAGCAGGCATTGGCGCGTGCCGGAATCGGTTGCAAAACCGTCGGTGAGCATGATTTTTACTCGCGTGCTGAGGTTAAGGATATGACCTCGTATCTTTGGGTAATCCACAATCCGTCTGACGCGGTGCGTCTTAAGAGAATAATAAATACTCCTGCGCGCAAAATAGGTGAAAAGCTTGTTGAAACACTTGAAAATGTTGCGGCGGTAAACAATGCATCGATATATGATGTTATGAAAAATGCCGAGTCTTATCCCGAGCTTTCGAGAAGCAAGGCGGCAATTTCAAATTTTGTTGATATAATAGAATCGCTTCGCGCAAAGGTTTCTACGATGCCGCTCAATGAATTCTTTGATTGTGTGTGCGAGGAGACGGGTTATGTCAGCGCACTTATTGAAAAAAATGACGAGCAGAGTAAAACGAGACTTGAGAATATAAGCGAGCTTAAGTCGGTAATTGAGAGATATGAAAGTATGACCGAGGAACCGTCTTTAAACGGGTTCTTGGACGAAATTTCTCTGTATACAGACCGTGATGAGGATAGCGGAAAAGATGTTGTTCTTCTTATGACTATCCACACGGCTAAAGGCCTTGAGTTCAACACGGTATTTTTAGCAGGTGTTGAAGAGGGACTTTTCCCGAGCGAGAGATCGTTTACAGATCGGGAAATTGAGGAAGAGAGAAGAATATTCTACGTTGCGGTAACTCGTGCAAAGCACAATCTATACATATCACATGTGCATGAGCGAATGATTTTCGGTCAGACGAAATATCAGAGACCGTCGCGCTTTATTAAGGAAATTCCGACCGAGAAGTACGACGAGAAGAATGAGGCACAGAAGCAACATCACTTTACTGACGATGCACCGTTTGAAGCGGTAAGCCGCGTATCAAGGCCTGCGCCGCGTGCCAAGATGCCGAGCTTTACTCCTAAGCCGCAGGTGGCAGGGTTAAGCTTTAAGTCAGGGGATAAAATTAACCACAAGGCGTTCGGGGATGGTATCATTGTCTCCTCAACACCTATGGGTGGCGATGCGCTGCTAGAAATTAAGTTTGACAATGTCGGAACAAAGCGCCTTATGCAGAAAACTGCAGGGCAGTTTATCAAAAAGCTTTAGGAAGTGTAGTTATGTCATTTGAAAAATACGGACTTACCCCGAAGGAAGAGAAAATTACCCCTGAACAGATTGCTAAGGTAAAGGGCTTGGGCTTTCTTCGTGATAAGCGCTATGATGATGTCTTTAACGTTCGCGTTATAACGCGAAATGGTAAAATTACGAGCGATGAAGCGAGAGCTATTGCCGAGGCGGCAGATAAATTCGGCTCATCTGAGGTTGCGATGACGACGCGAATGACGGTTGAAATTCAGGGAATTAAATACGATAACATCCCGTCGCTTATCGATTTTTTGAAGGAAAACGGTCTTGATGTCGGAGGCACAGGCCCGAAGGTGCGACCTGTCGTTTCTTGCAAGGGTACTACTTGCGTTTTCGGTCTTATTGATACCTTTGGCTTAAGCCGCAAAATTCACGAGAAATTTTACCTCGGATATCACGAGGTTAAGTTGCCGCATAAGTTTAAAATTGCGGTCGGCGGTTGCCCGAATAACTGTGCAAAACCGAGCCTTAACGACATAGGAATTATCGGTCAGCGCATATTTGAGCCCGATTATGATAAGTGCCGCGGCTGTAAGAAGTGCGCGGTTTCAGACTCGTGTCCGATGAAGGCGGCCGAGGTTAAGAGTGATAAAATTGCAATTGACCGCAGCATCTGTAACGGTTGCGGAAGATGTTATAAAAAATGCCCGTTCGGAGCTTTCGAAGAAGCAAAAGAAGGATATAAGGTATACATTGGCGGCCGGTGGGGTAAAAAATGCGCGCAGGGAAAACCGCTTAAAAAGATTTTTACCTCCGAAGAGGAAGTTCTTAGTGTAATTGAGCGCGCAATTCATCTCTTCCGTGATGAGGGAGAGAGCGGGGAGCGCTTTGCTGATACGATTGAAAGGTTGGGATTTAGCTATGTGGAAGAAAAGCTTTGCAATAATTAGTGCAGTAGCCCTTCTACTGACACTTTGCGCTTGCAATTTCAATAGAGTTGAGAGTGTTTATGATGAAAATACCGTCGTGTTCACCGATGCGTTAGGTCGCGAGGTGGCAATTAAGAAGCATCCGCAGCGCGTTGCGGCGCTTATAGGAAGCTTTGCCGATATCTGGCAGCTTTCGGGAGGTGCTGTTTGCGCTACAAGTGATGACGCGTGGGAGGACTTTGGACTCGATTTGCCAGATGCGGTTAATTTAGGAAAACTCAATGAGCCGGATGTCGAGGCACTTCTGGCATCAAATCCGGAATTTGTTCTTGCAAGTGCATCCCTTGCATCTAATTTAGAGCTTCGCGAAACACTTGAGAGTGCGGGAATTACCGTTGCGTATTTCGAGGTCAATTCATTTATCGAATACCTCAATATGCTCGCTATCTGCACTAAAATTACAGAGCGTCCCGAGCTTTACGAGCAGTACGGAATTGCACAAAAAGAAAAGATTGATGCAATTAAAGAAAGCTATAAGGGCGAGTATCTTCCGCAAGAGCAGAAACGCTATCTTTTACTTCGTGCATCCGGTGACTATGTTCGTGCAAAGAACAGTCGCGATACAGTACTTGGTGCGATGCTGTCAGACCTCGGTATGGAAAATATTGCCGACAGCTCACGAGGCCTTTTAGAGGAATTGAATATCGAGAGTATTATTACAAAGAATCCTTACCGCATCTTTGTTGTGCAGGTGGGGGATAACGAGAATGCAACAAAGAGAAGCATTAACAATATGATGTGGGAAAATCGCGCGTGGTTCGACCTTACGGCGGTTGATGAGGAAAGACTCTATTATATGGATAAAAAACTATTCAATTTAAAGCCAAATGCGCGCTGGAGTGAAGCTTATGAAGTCC
>JAZPZP010000094.1:0-3848 GCA_045544695.1 Eubacteriales bacterium
CTCCCCCTGTGTCAAGTATTTTTTCAAAATTTTTGAATATTTTTTTGTCGTTTTTTGTTAAAAGTGACAAATTATAGGCTTGTTGCAACCTTTTCGATGATTTTCGCAACCTTGTGAGCGAGCTCGGAAACCTGCTCTTCATCCTTGCCCTCAACCATTACGCGAACCAACGGCTCGGTACCGCTCGGACGCACTAAAATTCTGCCATCAGTTCCTAAAATCTTTACAACTTCATCACTTGCCGCCTTAACCTCATCACTTGCAAGAGTAGCTGCCTTAACTGCATTCTCCACTCTTACATTCACCATGATCTGCGGATACTGCTCGATATCGCCAACAAGCTCGGATACCTTCTTCCCACTCTTCTTAACGATATTTAAAAACTGAACTGCAGTAAGCTCACCGTCACCCGTTGTTGAGTGATTTAAGAAAATAACATGACCTGACTGCTCACCGCCCAAAATGTATCCTTCCTTCTGCATAAGCTCAAGAACATTTCGATCACCAACAGAGCTTGCAACAACCTTGATTCCGCGCGCGTTTGCATAAGCGTGGAGACCTAAGTTACTTAAAACAGTTGCAACAAAAGCATCACCACTAAGCTTACCCTCTGCTTTAAGCACCTCAGCACAGACCGCCATAATCATATCGCCGTCAACCATATTGCCGTTTTCGTCAACTGCAAGGCATCGGTCAGCATCGCCGTCAAACGCGATACCTAAGTCGAATTTACCCTCAACTACTTTCTTGCTGAGAGCATCAAGCTTAGTTGAGCCGCAGTTCGCATTAATATTGATGCCGTTCGGCTCGTTGAAAATAATTGTCGCATCAGCACCCAGCTTTTTAAAGAGCTCGGTTGCGGTATATGAAGATGCTCCGTTTGCACAGTCAACAAGAATTTTCATACCCGAAAGATCTCCGTCAATTGTACCTGCTAAATAATCAACATATTCAGCTGCTAAGTTTTCGAGATGCTCAATTCTTCCGAGCGCCTCGCCCGAAACAAGCGGTTTTTCCTCATTTGAATCGATAATAGTTTCAATCTCAGCCTCAAGCTCATCGGAGAGTTTGTAGCCGTTCGCATTAAAAATCTTAATTCCGTTATACTCCATCGGATTGTGCGATGCAGAAATAACGATACCTGCATCCGCCTTGTGCTTAACGGTTAAATATGCTACCGACGGGGTCGGCATATAGCCCAGAATACCGACATCGGCACCAACGGATGAAATGCCTGCCGCGAGTGCACATTCAAGCATTGTTGATGAAATACGAGTGTCCTTACCGATGAAAATTTTCGCCTTACCTTTAGCGATTTTAGAAAGTACCATTGCAGCCGCCTGACCTGCCTTGAACGCAAGGTCACAGCTAAGCTCTGTATTCGCAACGCCGCGAATACCGTCTGTTCCAAAATATTTACCCATTTGTAGTCCCTCCTGTAAATTATAACTCCATCTGACCTAAGAATTCTATATTTAAATGTTCATACGCTTTTCTTGTTGCACAACGCCCTCTGGGTGTTCTATTTAAAAATCCGCTCTGTAAGAGGAACGGCTCAACAACATCCTCCAATGTTATCGCCTCTTCACCGATAGTTGCCGCCAGTGTTTCAAGTCCTACCGGGCCACCACCAAAGGTTGTTATAATACTATGAAGCATTCTTCTGTCAGTCGCATCTAAACCAAGACCGTCAATTTCAAGTGAATTGAGCGCCATATCGGCAACACGCGCGGTAACGCTGCCGTCAGCCCTTACCTCGGCGAAATCGCGAACACGCTTTAAAATTCTATTCGCGATACGCGGAGTGCCACGGCTTCTCTTCGCAATTTCAAGAGCACCGCTCTCATCAATATCGACACCTAAGATTTCAGCACTACGCTTAACAATAGTATTAAGCTCCTCCGGCGTATAAAGCTCGAGGCGTAGCATAACTCCAAAGCGGTCGCGAAGCGGAGTGGTAAGCTGACCGGCTCTCGTTGTCGCACCGACAAGCGTAAACTTCGGCAAATCAAGTCTTATCGATCGCGCCGCAGGGCCTTTGCCGATGATAATATCAAGCGCATAATCCTCCATTGCCGGATAAAGAATTTCCTCAACGCTTTTATTTAAGCGGTGGATTTCATCTATAAATAAAATATCGTTCTGATTTAAGTTGGTAAGAAGTGCCGCCAAATCGCCCGGTTTTTCAATTGCAGGACCGGAGGTAATTCGTAAATTCACATTCATTTCGTTTGCAATAATGCCTGCAAGCGTCGTCTTACCAAGACCCGGGGGGCCGTAAAGCAAAACATGGTCAAGCGGCTCGCCGCGCTTTTGCGCCGCTTCAATAAAGACGGATAAATTCTCCTTAGCCTTTTCCTGACCGTGATAATCCGATAACTTTTTCGGTCGAAGAGATGATTCCCCCTCATCCTCACGATTTAAGGATGTGGTCACTATTCTCTCCTCTTCCTCCATATTTATCTCGTTAAATTCAATACTCATAGCTTTTACCTCATAAGTCCAAATAAAGCTTTTTTAACGATTTCCTCAACCTGTAATCCGCTCACATCAATAGTTCGGAGTACCGAGTCAATTTCACTTCTCGTATAGCCTAAAACTGCAAGTGCAGCAATCGCTTCGCCCGTTGCATCGTTTGCAAGCGGAATATCAATTTTAGCACCGCCCGATACCGCAAGCTGCTCTTTTGCAACCTTATCGCGAAGCTCCAAAAGCACTCGCTGTGCCATTTTTTTACCGACACCTGATGCAGCTAAAAGCGGCTTTTCATCCTCACTTGCAACTGCAACCGCAAGCTGAGTCGGTGTAACAACCGAAAGTATCGCAAGCGCCGCCTTAGGACCGACACCCGATACGCCAATTAACATTTTAAAGCAGTTAAGCTCCTCTTTATCTGCAAAGCCGTATAAGTCCATAATATCCTCACGCACGTGCAGATAAGTATAGAAGGTAACCTTATCGCCGAGATTTACTTTAGATAGCGTCGTAAGTGATGTATGGCACGCATATCCGACGCCGCCGACATCAATAACAGCGATTCCCGTCTCGATATGCGAAAGCTCGCCTTTTAAATAGTAGAACATAACATATCCCCCTATACTTTACTCAATACACTTCCCGCTGTGTGCGCGTGACAAACAGCAATTGCGAGTGCATCCGCCGCGTCATCAGGCTTTGGAATTGCTTTAAGCCCTAAAATGGAGCGCGTCATTTCCTGAACCTGCTTTTTCTCCGCCCTACCATAACCTACGACCGACATTTTAACCTGAAGCGGAGTATATTCATAAATCGGAATATTAGCCTTTGCACACGCGAGAACTATAACGCCGCGCGCCTGACTTACATTGATTGCGGTTTTTTCATTTGTGTTAAAATATAATTTTTCAATCGCAACGCTCTCGGGCGAAAACGCCTCGATAAGCTTTGTCAGATCGTCATATATTTCCATAAGTCTCGTTTCAATGGGAAGGTCTGCCTCGGTGCGGATAACGCCGTATTGCAGAGGTTTAACGTTTACCCCTACCTTTTCTACCAGACCGTAGCCCACTATTGCGTAGCCCGGATCTATTCCCAGTACCCGCATCTTTTTTCACCACTCTCTTACTTTGTTCGGGTTTTACAAGGCAATGCTTACCAAAGCCGATTAAATCCTCTCTGCCTGCCTTTTTGAGCGCTTCAAGCACGAGAGCTCGTTTTTCAGGTCTGCGCCATTGCAGAAGTGCTCTCTGCATCGCCTTCTCATGCGGAGATTTTGGAACATAAACCTCTTTCATAGTTCTCGGGTCAATACCCGTATAGTACATACAAGTCGAGAGTGTTCCCGGCGTCGGATAAAAGTCCTGCACCTG
>JAZPZP010000095.1:0-2928 GCA_045544695.1 Eubacteriales bacterium
GGCACAAATAAATTTTTGCGAGGAGTGGAAATTCTTGAAAATTACAATTTGCATCGGCAGTTCTTGCCACATAAAAGGCTCGCGTCAGATTGTTGAAGAAGTCGGATCGTAGCCATGTCGTTCTGTGAGCCAAGGAGTTGACTATAAAGCTTGTCTTCCTAAGACCGCTTGGCCTCCGACTTGGCACAAATAAATTTTTGCGAGGAGTGGAAATTCTTGAAAATTACAATTTGCATCGGCAGTTCTTGCCACATAAAAGGCTCGCGTCAGATTGTTGAAGTGTTGCAAGAGCGCATTTCAGAAAAAGGCTTAAACGACAAAATTGAGCTTGGCGGAACATTTTGCTTAGGCAAATGTCAACAGGGTGTATGCGTTATGGTAGATGATAATTTCCATTCGGTAACACCGACATCTGTGAATGAATTTTTTGAAAAAGAGATTTTATCCAAACTTTAAAATGAAAGGAAGCGGCGGATATGCCCAATTGCCTTACTCTTAAAAAATCCAATTGTAAAAACTGCTATAAGTGCATTCGTCATTGTCCGGTCAAGGCGATCAGATTTTCGGCTAATCAGGCGCATATTATAGAGGATGAGTGTATCCTTTGCGGTCAGTGCTTTGTTGTATGCCCGCAGAATGCAAAAGAGATTGTAAATGAGATTGAGAAAGTACGCGTGCTTCTGCAAATGGGAGTGCCGGTTGTTGCGAGCATTGCACCGTCGTTTGTAGCAAATTATGACGGAGTCGGAATTGAAGCAATGCGTGATAGCCTTAGAAAGCTCGGATTTTATGATGTTGAGGAAACTGCAATTGGTGCAACGATTGTTAAAAACGAATACGAGAAGATGATTGCGGAAGGAAATCGTGATGTTATAATTTCCTCATGCTGTCATTCGATTAATCTGCTCATTCAAAAGTATTTTCCGTCAGTGCTTCCGTATCTTGCAGATGTTATGTCGCCGATGCAGGCGCACAGCACTGATATAAAAAGGCGTATTCCGGGTGCAAAAACTGTTTTCATCGGCCCGTGTGTTGCTAAAAAGGATGAGGCGCAGAGATATTCCGGTATAGTGGACGCTGTGCTTACATTTGAAGAGCTAAGCGACTGGCTGAAAGAAGAAAACATTGAGATTGCACAGAAAAAAACAAGCTGTGAGGAGAGTCGCGCACGCTTTTTTCCGACTACAGGCGGGGTTTTGAAAACTATGGAGCAGAATGCTCCGGGATACACATATCTTGCACTTGACGGAGTTGAAAATTGCGTTGAAGCTCTGCAGGATATTGAAAACGGAAAGGTTCACAATTGTTTTATTGAAATGTCTGCGTGTGTAGGTAGTTGTATTGGTGGTCCTATTATGGAAAAATATCACCGCTCATCTCCTATAAAAGATTATATAACAGTTGCTGATTTTGCAGGTAAACGCGATTTTGATGTCGCACAGCCGGATTCGTTTGAACTTAGAAAGGTTTTTGAATTCGTAGGCTCTAATGCGGCGCAGCCGATGGAAAGTGAAATTTCGGCGGTGCTTCGTCAGATGGGCAAGTTTACAAAGGAAGATGAACTAAACTGCGGTACTTGCGGATATAACACATGCCGTGAAAAGGCGATTGCCGTTTCTCAGGGCAAGGCTGAAATTTCGATGTGCTTGCCGTTCCTAAAAGAAAAGGCAGAGAGTTTTTCTGATACTGTTGTTAAAAATACACCTAATGGTCTTATTGTACTCAATGAACAGCTCGAGGTTCAACAGATAAACGATGCAGCACGCAAAATTATGAATATCCGCGCGGCTTCCGATGTTTTGGGAGGCCCTGTCGTTAACATTTTAGATCCAAGCGTATTTTTGGATGTTCTGGATACCGGACGCGCGGTGCGCGAGCAACATGTTTATCTTGCGGAATATAGGCGTTATATCGAGCAGAGTGTTGTTTATGACAAGGATTCACGCTTGATTATAGGCATTATGCGTGATATAACCGATGAAGAACGCGAGCGCGAGAAGAAGGAAGATATAAGCCGTCAAACGATCGAGGTTGCGGATAAGGTGGTTGATAAGCAAATGCGTATCGTTCAGGAAATAGCATCTCTTCTCGGAGAAACTGCGGCTGAAACAAAGATTGCACTTGCAAAGCTTAAGGAGTCAATTTCAGATGAATGATTTATATGCTGATATAGGTTATAAAAGTATAAATCACCACGGTGAGCAACTCTGCGGCGACCATGTTGACATTGTTGAGCCGGATGAGAATTCCCAGGTTATAGTTTTATCAGACGGATTGGGAAGCGGTGTTAAGGCAAGTATTCTGTCAACGCTTACATCTAAGATTATCTCAACAATGCTTGCAGAGGGCCTTCCGATTGAGGAGTGTGTGTCTACAATTGCGGCAACCTTACCGGTTTGTTCGGTGCGTGGTGTTGCATACTCGACATTTACTATTATTCACATAAAAAATAATGAAATAGCTGAACTTATCCAGTATGACAATCCGCAGATAATTTTTATCCGCGACGGCAAGATAAACGATTACCATAAGGACGAACTTAATATCGGCGGCAAAAAGATTCTGAGGTCTGTTATCAATTTAAGTGACAATGATATTTTTGTTGCTATGAGTGACGGATGTCCGCACGCAGGCATAGGCGTTGCATATAACTTCGGTTGGAAGCAAGAAGATATTGCAGAGTTTATTGAAACTCTGGCGCCTGTTGGCTATACTGCTAAAACCCTTGCTACAATGCTTGTTGATGAATGCGATAAGCTGTATGGTAATATGCCGGGTGATGACGCGACAGCTTGTGTTGTTAAAATAAGAAAGAGAGAGCCTGTGAATCTGCTCTTCGGGCCACCATTTAACCGTGACGATTCGGAACGAATGATGTCGCTCTTCTTTTCAAAAGCAGGAAAGCACATAGTCTGTGGAGGAACAACT